>CALDFS010000068.1 GCA_937942105.1 uncultured Ruminococcus sp.
GCTGTGATTTATGCGCAGGATGTGCTGAAGGCAGTGGGCACCTATGTTGCGGAGCAAAACTTCTATTATGAAGCGCCTGACCCGCAGGATATTGACGGCACCTACTACGGCAGCTATTTTGACGAGCACGATTGCCGCATAGCATACCTTGCACCCAAGCACGGTGCTAAGAAATGCGCCTACGGCTGCTGCGGCTTCGGAACCTGTGCAAGCGTCTGCCAGTTTGACGCTATAAGGATAGTGGATGGCTTGGCTGTGGTTGACCGCGAAAAGTGTCAGGTGTGCGGAAAGTGCGTTTCGGTCTGCCCGAATCATCTTATCGAGATTATACCTTATGACGCGAAGTACGTCGTCCGCTGCTCCTCCCACGCGAAGGGCAAGGATGTAAAGTCTGCCTGCTCGGAAGGCTGCTTGGGCTGCGGAATGTGCGCAAGAATCTGCGAAACGGGCGCTATAACCGTAAACGGCAACCTTGCCGCTATTGACCAATCAAAGTGCATAGGCTGCGGCAGGTGCGCAGAAAAGTGCCCCGCAAAGATAATCGTCAAGCGCAGTGATATGGTAGTTATCGGTCAATAAAAGAAAAATCAATATGGGGGTCGGTGAGCATGAAAAGGCTTCTCCCGGCGCTTTGGGCGGTCTTACTATTGCTGAGCATATTCTCTGGCTGTGGGAAGACATCACCCGAGCGCTTTCAGACAAGCTATACTGACGTTTTTGACACGGTGTGCACCTTTTGCGCATACTGCGGTTCCGAAGAACAGTTTAAAAGCGTCAGCGAGAGCCTGCATGAGGAGCTTTTGCGGCTTCATCGGCTCTTTGATATTTATTGCGGTCCGCCAGAGGGCGGAATTTTAGCTCTGAACAGGGACGGGTATCTTGATAACCCCGATGAGGATATAGTTTCACTTTTGGAGCTTGGAAAGGAATATTACGGGATTTCCGGCGGAAAGCTCAATATCGCCATGGGGTCGGTGCTTTCGATTTGGCACGATTCCCGCGAGGATGGCGTGCTCCCGGATAAGGATAAGCTTGCGCAGGCGTCCATGCACATGGATATATCCAAGCTTGTCATAGAGGATGACAGGATCGCCCTTTCCGACTCCGAAATGCGCATAGACGTCGGAGCGATAGCAAAGGGCTATGCCGCGCAGAAGGCGGCTGAGCTTATACGGAATTTGGGGGTTGAAAATTTCGCCCTTGATCTGGGCGGGAACATAAAGACATCTGGCAAAAAGCCGGACGGCGATTGGAACATAGGCATCCGCAACCCGAACGGCGGGATTCTTACCAGCGTCAGGGCAAGTAACCTGTCGGTGGTGACAAGTGGGGATTACGAGCGTTTTTACGAGCTTGACGGTGTGAGGTATTCCCACATAATCAGCCCGGATACGCTTTATCCCGCAGATATGTATCGCTCGGTGACGGTGATATGCGAAAATTCCGCCGAAGGCGACGCTCTTTCGACCTCGCTCTTCTGCATGGATTTTGATTCGGGAAAGGCGCTCTGCGAAGAGCTGGAGATAAGAGCCATTTGGATAATGCCGGACGGCAGTACACAGTCTGTCGGGGATATAGAGATATGAAAAGCGGTAACATGAAAAAGGTATCAAAGCCGCTTGCCGACTGCTTGCTTATAGCTTTGCTGATTGCTCTGGCGGCGATATCCTATATTATACTGAATACGGGAAAGTCTGAGGGAAAGACCGTAATCATCCGCGAAAACGGCAGGATTTTCGGGGAATATCCCATAGATGAACAGGTTGAAATCGATGTTGACGGATTGCTGACCGTAGTTATAGACGGCGGCGGGGTATACGTCAAAAGCGCTGTCTGCCCGGATAAGCTCTGCGAGCGAAAAGGGGAAATATCTTATGCCGGCGAGGCGATAGTATGCCTGCCGGGCAGTGTGAGCGTTGAGATATCCGGCGAGGATTACGATTTTGTTTTGTAATGGTGGTGATAGGGGATGAATATAACCGTCAAGCGGGTGGCTTATGTCGGCGTTCTGGCGGCGCTTGGGTTCGGACTTGGCTGGCTGGAAATGCTTCTGCCCTCTATCGGCATCCCCGGGGCGAAGCTGGGGATTGCGAATTTCGCGGTTTTAGCGGCGCTCTACCTTTGCTCGCCGGCTGAAGCCGTGCTCGTCTCGCTGGTGCGAATAGTACTGTCGTGGCTGCTGTTCGGAAGCTTTACAGGGCTTATATACAGCCTCTGCGGCGGAGCTTTGAGCCTTGCCGTTATGATAATCCTTAAGAAAACAGGTCGCTTTTCGCCTGTGGGAGTCAGCGCGGCGGGCGGAGTTTTTCACAACATCGGGCAGCTTTTGGCGGCGTATGTTATGATGGGCAGAGGTGCTTTGGGGTATCTTCCTGCCCTTTTGCTGTTTGGGGCGGTTTTCGGCACGGTTACCGGAATCATCGCAAAGCTGATTATTGAAAGATTGGAAAAGGTTAAGTGATATTATGGATATATTTTCAAGAACTGAGCTTCTTATCGGGGCTGATGGGATGGAGAGGCTGAAAAATGCCAAGGTCGCGGTGTTCGGAATAGGCGGAGTGGGCGGATACGTCTGCGAAATGCTGGCGCGGAGCGGGGTTGGAGGGATTGCTCTGTTTGACAGTGATACAGTCAGCACAACCAACCGCAACCGCCAGATAATAGCGCTTGAAAGCAGTACCGGCAGACCAAAGGTCGAGGTCATGCGGGACAGGATTTTGGACATCAACCCCAAGGCGAGTGTTACTGCCAACAACGTTTTCTACACCCCGGAAAATGCCGGCGATTACCCGCTTTTTGGGTATGATTACATTGCCGACTGCATTGACACGGTGTCGTCAAAAATCGAGCTGATAGTTCGCGCAAGCAGCGCAGGCGTCAGAATTATCAGCGCGATGGGCGCGGGAAACAAGCTTGATCCCACCCGCTTCGAGGTCGCGGATATCTACAAGACATCCGTCTGCCCGCTTGCGCGGACCATGCGATACGAGCTTCGCAAAAGAGGGATAAAATCGCTGAAAACGGTATATTCCAAGGAAGAGCCGCGAAAGCCGCTGGGGGATATCGGCGAGGAAGGCTTCGGGCGGCATATTCCGGCATCGGCGGCGTTTGCCCCTGCGGCTATGGGAATCGTTATGGCGAGCGAGATTATCAGGGAGCTGTCAAATATTGATTAAAGGAGAGACATGAATGCTTCATTTAGTTGACGTTGACGGCGACAACTGGCTTTGTGACCTGCATGTTGCCGGCGAGCAGATGGATTATGTTCTTGACGCGTATGGCATACTGGCAAGGGCATATGCATACCGCAGCGAGGGAAGCCGCGCCTTCTTTATCTATGATGACGATACGCCTGTCGGCATGGGATTGTATTGCGATTATCCCGACCTTAACGGGTACGAGCTGAATCAGTTCTTTATTGATGAGCGATATCAGGGCAAGGGCTACGGCAAGGCGGCACTGGAATTGGTTCTGGACGAAATGCGGAAGGTTGGCAGATACCGCAAGGTTGTTCTATGGTATATCGATGGCGACAATGCTGCCCGAAATCTGTATAGACGGGCTGGATTTACTGCGTTCTGCCATATTAAGGATGAAATCGGAATGGAAATGAATTTGTAATTTGGGACATTATACAAATGTACTAACTCGGCGTTAAAAATTTTATAATTTTTGTGCAGAATCTATTGCATTTTATTAATTTAGTGGTATAATTAATGACGATGGAGGTGTATATATTATGAAAAAAATAATTTGTATTCTTTTGGCTATGGCAATGCTGCTCAGTCTGTTCGGATGCTCCGGAAAAACTGCTTCGGATGGGGAAGTTACCGATGCCCCCTCTTCGAAAATAGAAGAACCCGAGCCGGTGGATAAATCGGGACTTGAAGCCGCTGTTTCCGAGGCTGAGGGAATAGACGCTTCGGAATATCTCAACGGCGATTATCTTAAAGCTTCGATAGAATCCGCAAAGGCGGTTTTGGAAAATGAAAATGCAGATGAGAAGGAGGTCTTGGCGGCTATGGAAATGGTTAATTCGGTTGTCGGCAATTTAAGGGATGGCTCTGAATTCCCCGACCCTGCCGATTTAAAGGCGGTTTCGGACATTCCGGACCCCTTTACATATCTTGACGGCAGCTTTGTAGATACGCCCGCAGAATGGGCAGGGCGTGCGGCTGAGCTTAGCGCCATGTATCAGCACTATATGTACGGCGTGTGGAGGGACGGCTCGGATGAGGAGCTTTCTTATGAATACGAAAACGGCTCTCTGACTCTTAAAATAAAAAGGATATCGACCGGCGCGGAAACCAGCTTTAAGGCGACGGTTATGCTTCCCGACGAATCTATAGAAGCTCCCGAGGGGGGATATCCTGTTATAGTCGGCATGCATCAGGGCATCAGCGAGGAAACGGCGAATAGCTGCGGCTACGCAACCATCACCCTTGATTTCTTCGGATACCCCGTTGCATCTGACGATACCAAGCACACCGGCGCGTTTTATGAGCTTTATCCTTACGGAAGCGAGCCGAACGAGCAGACCGGCGTTCTTATGGCATGGGGCTGGGGATGCTCCAAGATCATAGACGCTTTGGAGGCGGGTCTTGGAGAGGAGCTTAACATCAGCCCTGTAAACACCATTGTTACCGGTGTTTCCCGCTGGGGAAAGGCTGCTGCTGTGTGCGGAGCGTATGAAAAGCGCTTCAAAATGGTTGCTCCTTCCTGCTCGGGCGCGGGCGGATTGGCACTTTATCGCTACAAGTCGGAGGGCAAGACCTATGATTTCAGTTCAAAGGGCGCTCCCGCAGATTATAAGTACGGTCAGAACGAGCCTATAGGAAGCCTGCAATCATCGGCAGAGCGCGGCTGGTTCAATGATATGTTCCTGAAGTTCAGCGACCCTGAAAAGCTCCCCATGGATCAGCACATGCTTGCAGGACTTGTGGCGGACGATTCAAGGTATATGTTCATAATAGGCTCATGCATTTATGAGGATTGGGTAAACGCTCCGGCAATGTGGTATTCCTACCTTGGCGCTAAGGAGATATTCAAGGCATTGGGCATTGAGGATCATATAGCAATAAATATCCACAAGGAGGGTCACGCAGTTATCCCGGAGGATATTGAGTATATGACCGACTATTTTGACTACCACGTTTACGGAAAAGAACCGGATCATGAGCTTGAGGACC
>CALDFS010000069.1 GCA_937942105.1 uncultured Ruminococcus sp.
ATTTCCTGCTTCAACAATATGAAGATGTCGAAATCAACGGAAACAAGCTGCGCATCGGCGGCATTTTTGAGTGGCCGCGGGAGCAGCTTGAATGGCCCAATTCGCAGAAGGTCGTCGATGCGCTGGATGCCCAAAAGCAGGATACCTCCGATGTGTACACCATTCTGATTTGCCACTGCCCCGAGGTGTTCTATACATCGCTTCAAAACGTTCGGGTGGATTTGGGCATCAGCGGGCACGCGCACGGCGGACTTGTACGCCTGCCGCACACGGATGGGCTTTGGTCCACCAGTCAGGGCTTTTTGCCCAAGTATACCAGCGGTGTTCGCCAAATCGGGGAATCCACCGTCGTCATCAGCAGGGGATTGGGCGATTCCGAGCCGTATCCGCGGATATTTAATCAGCCGGAGCTTGTGGTGATTGATGTGGAAAAGTCATAAGGCGGAGGAAATAACTGGTGCTGAAAAATAAAACCATATATTGGGCAAGTGTGTGTTTGTACATCGCTTTAACATTTTTGAGTTTTTACTGTGCATGCTATAGGCTCCCCGTAGCGGTCAAATATGGAATCAATTTGCTTGTGTTTGGATGGGCTTGCATAGATTTTATGATTAGACCGCAATGGGAACGGGGGATGTTTTGCCTCCGTTTTTTTACGCTTTTCTCTTTTCCATATTTACTGTTCTGGACATGGTCTGTAGGTATATGGATTAGCGAGTTCCAAAGCGGGGCGTTTATTCTGCGAGGTTCGCAAAACATATTGTATATGATGACCAATATCGCCTTTCTTTGCAGCGCGGTATACCTTTTTGATGTGAAGGCAGTGCTGTATACAGTGATTGGCATGGCGATGGCGAATGGGCTGGTTTTTGTGCAGGTTGGATTGAAGAGCGGTTTTCCGAGATTGATTCAGGAGTATGTTATCCTTCTTGCAACATTTGCAGATGAAACAGGAAATGTGATTAAAAAACTTGAACTGCACGATATGGTTTTTGGCTGGGGCGCGGTCTTGCTCTATTATGTGATTCATAAAGAAAAGTCATGGATTGATCAGATATTCGGCGTTGCAGTAAGTTCCTTTTTCTTTACGCTTGCCTTTAAGCGAATTGCAATTCCCGCCATTGTGGCAGGGGCAGGACTGTATTATTTGTTAAGGAATTTAAAGCCACGGCGATTGCTGAGGATTGCGCGAATAGCTGCTGTTGCCGCAGTCTTGGGAACACTATTCTACTTATATTTAATAAAAAGCGGGATTTTCTATCAAATTGCAGAAGAACTTGGGGTTAATCTGATGAGCAGAGATGTTCTGTATTCATATTACGAAGATTTTTACGATATATCACCGACCTATTTGGGTCAGGGAGTTCGATTTATTTATGCATATGGAACAGAACATGCTTCAGATGCCATTATGGTAGATGCGGTACATAATGTATACCTTGAAACATTTATTGAATGCGGGTTCTGGTGCTATTTGATATGGATGCTTTATGAATTATCTTTCCGAATCAGGCGCATTGAAAAACGATACGGTGTTAAGCCGGCAGCCGGCTTGATGGCGATGAATTTTTACGTATTTTTTACTTTCTTAACAGATAATACATCGTTTTATTATCCAATCAACGTCATGTATAGAATGACGATTATGGTATGGTGCTATGAAGAAATGAAAAAAGAAGGTATATATAATAGCTGCTTAATGTCGGTCGATCAGCTTAATCAAGAACGCGGAATAAAGATGTTAATGAAAGAGGGAGTAAGATGAAAGTTTTGATTGTACGCCCTTTTCCCTCGATGCTGGATGTGCGCCAGAATACCTATAACATTCAGGAAATTGGGCTGGCAAAGGCGTTGAATAGGCGAGGCTGTCAGACTGATCTGCTTTTCTGGACAGATGGAGAAGAAGCGGAAATCACTATTCCTGTCGAGGGTGGCGCATCGGTGCGGGTCTTTTACAGGAAGGCGTTCAGCAAACTGAAAAATGCGTGGTATCCGAAATTTGACGCGATGGCAGAACGGTACGACGTGATTCAGACTGCTGAATATAACCAAATGTTCTCGTGGCATCTGGCGGGCAAGTATCCGCAGAAAACCATCATTTATCACGGACCGTATGCCTGCTCGTTTAACAAGAACTATAACCGGATGTGCCGAGTGTTTGATCTGCTGTTTTTAAATCGGTATCGCAAAAAGCGAACGCCGTTTTTGGTCAAGAGTGAGCTTGCCCGCCAATTCCTATTAGACAAGGGAATACGAGATGAAGATATCTCGGTCGCGGGCGTCGGAATCGACATTCAGGCATTGGAAACCGGAAAGGACGCAGAGCCTTCGGAAGCAGAAAACAGGATGGCAGCACAGACGGACGGCTTGAAGCTGCTGTATATCGGCAGAATTGAGCCGCGGCGCGACCCGTTTTTTGTGCTGGATATACTGGAAAACGTGAGAAAAACGGACGCACAGGCAAAGCTGTATATCATTGGCGACGGCGAAACGGAGTATGTTACGCAGGTTCGGCAGGCGATAAGGGAAAAGGGGCTGGAGAATTGCATCTTCTGGCAAAAGAAGGCACGCCAACCGCAGCTGAAAGGTGTCTATCAACAAGCGGATTTCTTCTTGCTGCCGACGGAATATGAAATATTCGGCATGGTGCTGCTGGAAGCCATGTACTTCGGCGCGCTGGTTCTTACGACGCCCAACGGCGGCGCAAACATGTTGGTGCGCGACGGCGAGAACGGCTTTGTTCTGCCAAAAGATGATGCGAGGAAATGGGCGCGCTGTATGCTTGAGCTTCGGGGCAACTCCGAACGCAGAACGCAGATGCAGATACAAGCGCATGAGCGCATTTCGAAGGACTTTACCTGGGATGCGCTCGTTAGCACTTTTCTGGATAAGTATGTGCAAGTGAATTGAAAAAAGGATGAGAAAGCAATGAAAAGAATTGCCTTTGTTGTGCCGTGGGTGGGCAGACTGCCGGTGTATTTTCCCTTGTGGCTGAATACATGCTCGTATAATTCTACGGTAGATTTCATCGTCGTAACATCAGAAAAACAATTGGGTGACTTGCCAGAAAATGTCCGCTGGATAAACATGAGTTTTAAGGAGATACAGAATCGTTTTCAAGCCCTGTTCGATTTTCCCATTGCGCTTCAAAAACCCTATAAACTCTGCGATTTTAAGCCGGTATATGGACAGGCTTTTGCACCGGAGCTGAAGGAATATGATTTTTGGGGATATTGCGATGTAGATTTGCTGTGGGGGGATATTTCGAGCTTTATAACCGATGAATTGCTTGAACAGTATGATCGGCTTTATACCCGTGGTCATTGCTGCATATACCGCAACTGTGAAAGAGTGAATGCGTGGTATAGGGAGCTTCCGCATGAGGGGCTTCAAAACTGGGAAAGTGTGTTTTCCTCTCCGAAATCATTCTGTTTTGATGAGTGGCATCAGGGCGGATTGTCTGAAATCATCAAGGCGAATCAATGCTCTTATTACGATAGCTTGGATATGGCGGACTTGGATATTTCCAAAGGATTCTTTTCGCCTCATCGAATCCCTGATTTTCAAAAGGGCGATGCTTATTTCGAATATGAGAAAGGAAAACTTTGGATGTCTATTCCGGATGGAAAAAGGCAGGAAGTTTTGTATTGCCATTTTCAAAAGAGAAAGATTGAAATCGATCCGGCATACGATAAGGAACATTTCTACTTCTGCGCCCCCGGAATGGTGACGAGCGATTTCAGCAAGGTAAAACAATATAGAATGAAAGAGCTTAAATTTGAATTGAGTTATTTGTATAATCGGATTATAAGGAAAATGAAAAAACTCATAACGGGAGAAGGGGTAATATGAAGATTTTAATGGTCAATAAATTCCTTTACCCCAACGGCGGTTCGGAAACCTATATCTTTGAACTGGGCAGACAGCTTCAGGCGATGGGTCACGAGGTGCAGTATTTCGGCATGGAGCATGAAGGACGCTGCGTGGGCAACCGCGTGAACGCCTATACGAACGACATGGATTTTCACGGCGGAAGCAAGCTCGCCAAGCTGACCTATCCGCTCAAGACCATTTATTCCGGCGAAGCACGCCGAAAGATTCGGCTGGTGCTGGATGACTTTCAGCCGGATGCGGTGCATCTGAACAATTTCAATTACCAGCTTACGCCGTCTATCCTGCTGGAAATTGACAAATGGCGCAGAGAGAGTGGGCATACCTGCCGGATTCTCTATACGGCGCATGACTATCAGCTGGTCTGTCCGAATCACATGTTCTACCAAAATGGGCAGACCTGCGAAGCATGCGCAGGCGG
>CALDFS010000070.1 GCA_937942105.1 uncultured Ruminococcus sp.
CCACGCCGCCCACTGTGATTCTGCCCTTGTCGGCGTCCCAGAACCTTGCCGCCAGCTTTGCCGCTGTGGATTTACCGCCGCCGGATGGACCTATAAGCGCTGTTACCTCGCCCTGCTTGGCGGTAAACGAAACGTTTTCAAGAACCGTCTCGCCGTCATTATAGGCAAAGCCGACCTTATCAAAGGCGATATCGTAGCTGCTCGGCTTAAACTCTCTTTCGCCGGTCTGCTCGCGGCAGTTTTCTATCTCGTTCATTCTGTCTATGTTGATTTGCAGGGAGTTAATAGCCGCAAGATTCTGTAGCGAGAAGGACATCGGCTCGTAAATCCTCGAAACCACCAGCAGGAACATAAAGAAGGTTATAAGCGATATGCCGCCGTTAATCAGGAGCATACTTCCCACAAGCGCAACGGTGGCAATGCCAAGCTTCAAAAGCATCTGCGCCGGGACTACAAACATGGCAATTCCAAGCTCGCTTTTAATATGCCTTTCCTCCAGCACATCTATTTTCTCGTATAAGCCTTTAAGATAATCCTGCTCGGCGTTGTTGCTTTTGAGGTCGCGAACGGTTTCCAAGCACTCCTGCACGCCGTCCTGAACGGCTATCTGAGCCGCATTCTGTCTGCGGCTGAAATGGTTCTGCGCTCTTTTTGAAAGCCCGACTATCAACAACGCCACAGGCAGAACCCACAACGCCGCCAGAGCAAGCCGCCAGTCATAGAACAAAAGGCTTACGGCGATAATGCAGGTGGATATGATAGATGCGTAAAACTGCGGGACGTAGTGCGAGAACATCTGCTCGGTGACTGCCACATCCCCAAGCATGGTGTTAGTCAGGTCTGCCAAATCCTTTTTGCCGAAGAAGGAAAGCGGAAGCCTGCGGAGCTTTTCTGCAAGCCTGATTCTGCATTTTCCCGATTCCCTATAGGTGGAAAAATATGTTGAGTTGTACTTCCACAGCTCAGAAAGGAATATAAGAAGCAGTGCCAAGACAATTCCGACTGCGTACAGCGCATGATGACTCTTAGGCACAGCCCCGCCGAGGAAATCGTTCACCAAAAAGTAAAGAAGCCCCACCGGAAGCATCAGCACGATATCCCCGACAGTACAGGCGATTGTGGCCCATATAAGACCCTTTGCGCCCTCGCAAGACAGCGCAAACCTTTTCATAATAGCGTTTATCATATTGCACCTCCAACCTTCCAGCTGACCGAAGTCTGATAATCCTGCCACATTTTAGCATATAAGCCGTTCTTTTCGACAAGAGATTCGTGATTGCCCGATTCAACCGCCCTGCCGTCCTTCATGACAAATATCCTGTCCGCATTTCGCACGGTGGTAAGGCGGTGGGCTATTATTATGACAGTTTTGTTTTTGGACAGCTCCTCAAAGGCACGCTGTACTAATAACTCGTTTTCGGGGTCGGCGAATGCCGTTGCCTCGTCCAAAACTATGATGGGAGCGTTCTTTAGCATGACCCTTGCTATGGCGATTCTCTGCTGTTCGCCGCCTGAAAGATATACTCCCTTGGTACCGATTACAGTGTCGATACCGTTCGGAAGCTTGGCTATGATATCGTCGCACTGAGCCTTGTGCAGGGCATTTTCAACCTCTTTTCGTGATGCTGATGGTTTGGATAGCCGGACATTTTCAAGGATCGATGTCTTCAAAAGTCGGCTGTCCTGAAAGACATAGGCTACCGTTTCCATTAGCTCTGATTTTTTGATGTTCTTAACATTTACTCCGCCGACCCTGATTTCTCCGCCCGATACATCCCAGAAGCGGGATATAAGCCCTGCGGCGGTGGTTTTTCCTCCTCCGGAAGGTCCTACAAGCGCAACAGTCTCGCCGGGCTTTACGCTGAATGATACGCCGCTGAGAGCGTCCGTCTCCGCTCCCGAGTATCTGAAAGACACATTCCTGAATTCAACCGAGTTGTCCTTGGGGGATGTATAGCTCTGCGCTTCGGGCAGGGGCTTCATATCCAGAATCGTATGAACACGGGATAAAGCGTCGCCGACTATCATGCCGTTTTCGCTGATATACATAACCTTTGTCATGGATGTTGCAATCACCGGCGTGAAAATCACATAAAAGATAAAGCCTAAAAGTACCGACTGCGATACCGCCTTACCGCCCGCCAAAATCAGCGCAAGAGTAATCAGAAACGCAAAGGCGCTGTTGATGAAAACGGTATACAAAAGCATGGGCATACGGCACTTTTTGCAGTAGGAGATGCAATACTTATAGTAGCTGTCTATAGACCCCTTGAACCGCTTGAAGGTGTGCACAGTCTGCCCGAAGGTTTTTACAACCGGAACGCCGCGCACATACTCAACTGCTTCGTTGTTCATATCCGAAAGCGCGTCCTGATAGAGCTTCATATCCTCAGCCATGGCAGGACCCGCCATTTTGAACATTGAAGCAAAGCCCAATACCACCGGCACAAGGCAGATAAGACCAAACCGCCAGTCGAACAAAAACAGCATGATTATCATTCCGAGCGGGGCGGCTATTGCGCCTGCCATGTCCGGCAATTGATGAGCAAGATAGGTTTCGGTTGCCGCACTGCTGTCGTTTACGATTCGGCGTATCTTGCCGCTTCCCATCTCCCCGATAAAGCCAAGCGGCAGCTTTGCAATATGTGTAAGCAGCGTTTTGCGCATATTTCCGGCGATGCGGAACGCGGACAGATGGGAGCACATAAGCGCACCAAAATATACGACAATGGATATCAGCGCAAACGCCACCGCCAGCCAGCCGTTCCGCACGACATTTACCGCCTGCGAATAGTTCGGTGCAACCTCGATTATCTCCTTTATGATAAAGAAGATAAACACAAACGGAAGCAGTGCCAGTGCCGCGCTGACGACCGACAATGCGAGCGACGAATATGTAAGATACTTATGTCTGCCCGCATAGCTCATAAGCTCCGATAGGTTATTTTTCTTTTTCACTTTCAGTCCTCCTTGAAAAATTTATGATAAAGAAGCCATGATATCAGCTTCAATTATCCGTTTTAGTTAGCATAAGCTAACCCGTGGGCAAAAATTATAGGACTAACTGCCCTATAATTTTCATTCTTCCGAGGGTTACTGCCTCATTATTTTCATCCAGCCTGCGGTATAGAATTCGTTCAGCTGTTCAATAAACGCCTTTGCCCGCTCCTTGGGCATGTCGTGGCGGATGACCTCGAACATTCCGTCGAGCATACCGCTTGCTATCATATGGCAAAGCTCACGGTCGATATCCGGGACAGCTCTTCCGAGACTTTTCAGAACCTCAATATATTTAAGAGTATATTCCGCCTCGATATCCGCCATGGAGTGGATAAAGCTTTCATACGGCGTACCCTCACTACAGCATATCAGAAGTTTGAAGGCTTCGTAATTGCTGTACATATAATCTATCATCCAGCCGATACATTCGGCGGATTCTTTTCCCATGTGCGAGGGCTGTTCCTCCTTGGGAAGGGACGCAAAATCGGTCTGAGCTGTCATGAATTTGCCCATGACTGCCGCGGCGTGAGGTTCGACAATTGCGGCAAATAGCGCTTCTTTACTGGAAAAGTAGCCGTAGAACGCGCCGGTTGTAACACCTGCCGTTTTCACGATATTCCGCAGAGACGCCGATTTGAAGCCCTTTTCAAGAAACTCAGCCCTTGCGGCGGCATGAATTAGTTCTAAGGTTGTCCGCTCCGCTTCACTCATGATATCACCTCTTTTGGAAATATAACAGTGCTATATAACGCTGTTATATTATAGCATGAGTCTTATTTGATGTCAAGACTTTTTTGCGGATTAGTGTTAAATTAGCTTATGCTAACTTGACACAAGAAAAAAGAATCGGTATAATTAACACCGCAATCACAAGACCAAAACCGAAACGGAGGCATACATGAAAACCGAAATAATAAAGCATACAAACGGTGAAACCGAATACCGATACTGCGACCAAAGCGGCGACGCCACGCTTTCGGTCTGCCATGTTTTAGACGGTGTGGACATAATTTATAACTCCGTTCATATGAGAGAATGTGACCTCGGAGCGGGGATTTCCGGCAACCTCATTGAAATACATCACTGCTGCGAGGGAAGGCTTGAGCATGAATATGGCGACGAGCTTGTCTATCTTATGCCCGGCGACCTTTCCGTGTCCCGAAGAAAAGAACCCAGCGATATCTGCCGATTTCCGTTTCGGCATTATCACGGAATCACCGTCATCATCAACGAGGACACTGCGCCAATGTGTTTTTCCTGCCTGATGGAGGACATCAACATCGAGCCAAGCAAGATAGCGGATAGGCTCTGCGGTGAGGACGGCTGCTTTCTTGTAAGAAATCAGGATTATGCAGAGCATATTTTTCACGAGCTTTATACCGTTCCCGAGCACTGCAAAAAGGGCTTTTTCAAGATAAAGATACTTGAACTGCTGTTCGTTTTATCCTGGATAGAGCCGTCGGAGAAGCCGGAACGCAGTGCGGTAATCTCAAAATCTCAGGCGAAGCTTGCGCGCAGTGTGGCGGATTATCTTATAAAAAACCACGACCGCCGCGTTCCTGCCGAGGAATTGGCAAGCTGCTTCTGCTCTTCCGAGACTGCCATACGCAGGGCGTTCAAGGCGGTTTACGGTTTCCCGCTTTCCTCATTTATGCGAATGTACAAAATGCAGTCGGCGGCGTTAAGACTGATACAAACCGAGCTTTCGGTTGCTCAGATAGCCGGCGAATGTGGGTACGACAATCCCAGCAAGTTTGCATCCGCCTTTAAAGATATCATGGGCGAAACCCCGCTTGAATACCGAAAGGCTCACACAGCCGAATAGTGTATTTTTGCAGAATGTCTGCCCGAATCGGAGCATTTTTGTGCCGTTTTGGAGTGGAAAGACATCCCGTTCCCTGATATAATGCTCAATGTCCCGATATGAGGCTTTTATTTTTGGCATGTAGTTAGCATATGCTAACCAATCATATGAAAACAAGGCATATCATTCGGGATTAACAGCAAAAATTTTGTTCATGAAGGAGACTTTTCAATGAGTAAAAATCGGAGCGGAGCCGACAGCATCGAATCAAAGACGTTGGGAGCGGCACCCATATGACAATGAAAAAGATAGCTATCTACGGCAAGGGCGGTATCGGAAAATCCACTACCACCTCGAATTTGTCAGCTGCGCTCGCGCTTAAGGGCTACAAGGTAATGCAGATAGGCTGCGACCCCAAGGCGGATTCCACCAAGAATCTGATGGGCGGCAGACGAATCCCCACCGTTTTAGAACAAATCAGGGCAAAAGGCGAGGAGCTTACGCTTGAAGACATTGTGTACCACGGCTACGCTGGCGTTTTGTGCGTGGAATCGGGAGGACCTACCCCCGGAGTCGGCTGTGCGGGCAGGGGCATTATCTCTGCTTTTGAAAAATTAGCGGAGCTGAAGGCTTTTGAGACTTACGAGCCGGATATCGTCATTTATGACGTTTTGGGAGACGTTGTCTGCGGCGGCTTTGCAATGCCCATACGTGACGGCTATGCCCGTGATGTATATGTAGTGTCATCCGGTGAGATGATGTCGCTGTACGCCGCCAACAACATAGCCTCCGCCATCAAAAACTTCGGCAAGCGAGGATATGCCAAGCTTCAGGGGCTGATACTGAACGCCAAGAATCTCGAAAACGAGGTCGAAACCGTTAACGAAGCCCTGAAGGAAATCGGCACTGCCATGATTCAATACATACCGCGTTCCACCGAAATTCAGGAGGCGGAAAATCAGGGAGGAACGGTTTTCGAGTTCCTTAAAGAATCCAAAATGCAAGCCGTATACAACGAGCTTGCCGACAAAATTATGTCAAAAGAATAATCAAAAAGAGAGGTATTTAACAATGAAAAGAATTTTAGCATTGCTCCTTGCGGGAATTATGATGCTTTCCGCGACCGCCTGCGGCACAAAGGACAACGGCGATAAGCCAAACAGCAATAACTCCGACAACGAAATAGTCAACAACGAATCAGACAGCAAAGAAGAAAGCAACAACAAGGAAAAGGACGAAGAACCCGCAAAATTCGAGCTTACATATCCCGAAGCGATGACTGCGCAGGGCTACGAAACCCTTGTGCTGGATAAGGCTCCCGAACGCATTGCCTGCACTGCAACGGCACCTGTTCCCACGCTTTATGCAATGGGTGCATCAATAATTGCTATGCCCACCTCTGCGGCGACTAAGTTCATGTTTGATGAAAACCCCGAAATTACGCCGCTTAAGAGCCTTATGAGCGATGAATTCAACATCGAGGATGTTGTTGCGCTGAACCCCGACCTTGTTATTCTTTCCACATCATATAAGGATTCCCACGGCGCAACCCTTGAGGGGCTTGGCATAAACGTTTACTATCAGGCGTCCGGACATGGTGTTTCCTATGATACCGTCAAGGAAGAATCCCTCTGCCTTATTGAAGCCTTCTCAGTCGATGAGGACAGCAGGGCAAAGGGCGAGGACCTGAAGAAGAGCTTTGAGGACATCGAGTCTACCTGCGCCGCTCTTTCCGCGCAGAACGAAGGCAAAAAAATAATGGTTTTGCAGATAGGCGGCGTTGACAGCGTATACGGTCAGACCTCCGGCGGAACACTTGGCTCTATGATGGATATGCTCGGCTTTGAAAACGTTGCAGACGCCACCGCGGCGGCTTCCATGTTCCCGATCGACTATGAGACTGCACTGGCAGAACAGCCCGATATGCTCGTAGTAGTCGGCTCGGGCGACTCTGCGGCGACCGAATCACTGATGGGCGAAATCATAGCATCCAACCCCGATTACTGGAACGCAATGACAGCCATCACAAACAATCAGGTGCTTTACCTCGGCATTGAATATATCGCCGTTTACGGCATCGGCTACGTCAGCGCTCTTGAAAGCCTTGCTGATGACGTTGCCGCTTTCAGCGCAGGTGAATAATCCGTATGGCAAAACGACTTAAGGATAACCGGGGCAGTGTTAAGCTGCTCCGCGTTGGCTTGCTGTGGGTAGTGCTGGCAGTCTTGATAGCTGTGCTTAGCATTGTCGCAATAAATATTGGCAGTGTGAAGTTTTCGGTGAATCAGATTTTCACTTCCATTTTTG
This sequence comes from uncultured Ruminococcus sp., assembly GCA_937942105.1. Lineage (GTDB taxonomy): Bacteria > Bacillota > Clostridia > Oscillospirales > Ruminococcaceae > Faeciplasma. The sequence continues at coordinate 7,112 of CALDFS010000070.1, forward strand.
CGGATGCTGACAGCCTTACTTCCGCACAGAACGTCACAAAAACAATCGTGCTTAATCTGCGTCTGCCCCGCGTTGTGCTTGCAATACTTGTGGGAGCCTGTCTTTCGGCGGCGGGAGCGCTTTTGCAGGCGGTCATGCGAAATCCCTTGGCAGACCCCGGCTCTATAGGCGTATCTGCCGGAGCGGGAACTGCGGCTATTACAGTCCTTCTGATTTTTCCTAACATGACTACCACGCTTCCGATATTCGCCTTTGTAGGCGCAGCGTTTGCATGTGTGCTGATTTATCTTTTAGCGTGGAGAGACGGCGTAAGCCCTGTCCGTATTATTTTGGCGGGCGTAGCAATTAATTCGGTATTAGGAGCGTATAACTCGCTTTTGCAGCTTATGAACAGCGATAACCTTACCGGCGTGCTTGCGTTTATGAACGGCAGTCTTGCCGGAATGTCATGGACGCACGTCGGAACCATTCTTTCCTATGCGGTAATAGGTCTTGTTATGTCGCTTTTGTGCATACGCCATGCCAACGCCTTGCAGCTCGGCGACGAGATGGCTAAAAATCTTGGTGTGCGCGTAAACGGTGCAAGAATAGCACTTTCGGCGGTGTCCGCATTCTTAGCGGCGGCTACGGTTTCCGTCGTTGGAATGATAAGCTTTGTGGGACTTGTTGTCCCCCACATCTCACGAATGCTTGTCGGCTCGGATTACAAGGTCATGCTTCCAACCTCCATTCTTTTGGGAAGCGTGACCCTTCTGGTTGCGGACACCATCGGGCGCACCATTGTTCCCGGAATGGAGATTCCTGTGGGAATAGTGATGTCGGTCTGCGGCGGTCCATTCTTCCTCTATATGCTAAGAAAGAGAGGTAAATACAATGACGGTTGATACAGCGGTATCGCGCCTTGAAGGCTCATCATTACAGATAGGCTATGGCGACCATGTTATTGTTTCGGATATGGATGTTGACATCCGGAACGACCGCATTACTACGATTATAGGACCTAACGGCTCGGGTAAATCCACTGTATTGAAAGCTATTACCCGGCTTATCCGATATCAGAAGGGAAGCGTTGTTCTCAACGGCAGGGATATATTGGATATGAAGCCAAAGGAGCTTGCAAGAACCATCGGCGTGCTTCCACAGGTACGCAGCGCTCCGGCTGATTTTCGGGTAAAGGAGCTTGTCAGCTACGGACGTATGCCCCACCAGCGGCTTTTATCCGGGTTATCTGCCGAGGACGAGAGCATTATAAAATGGGCGATGGAGGCAACCGGCACATGGCAGTTCCGGGATAAATCCATCTTTGAAATATCCGGCGGCGAACGTCAGCGAGTGTGGATAGCCACTGTGCTGGCACAAAAGCCCGAAATTCTGTTTCTTGACGAGCCTACAACCTATCTTGACATATCGCACCAGCTTGAAACCATGCAGTTAGTCAAGAAGCTCAACCGCGAAACCGGAATAGGCGTTGTGATGGTGCTTCACGACCTTTCTCAGGCGCTCGACGTCAGCGACCACATAATCGTCATCAAGGACGGGCGGAAGTATTCCGAGGGAACGCCCGAGGAGGTCATCACCCCAAAAATGATGATGGACGTTTACAACGTAGACTGCGATATTATGCATATTCCCGGCAGGGAAAAGCCGATTATTGCATTCAAGCAGTTAGCATGATACATTTAGAGCGGGATTATCCCGCTCGGCTTTTAGAAAGGAATATTATGGGACTTGACGGAAATAAAATGCTTCACAATATGAAGCGATTGAGCGAGGCAGTCAGCATGAAGCAGGTGAAGCCATTATCTTATGCGCTTTTTCCGGGCTATCACTGCCCTTTGATGGGCGCAATGCTGACTATCAAGGAAATCGACGATTCGGTTATGGTGGTTATCGGACCGGATGAATGCGCATATTACACGCAGCTTGCAACCTCGGGCGGGAGCATGAAGGCACACGGCTGCCGGATTGTTTCGGTAGTTCTGAATCAGCATGATGTTACCTTCGGCGCTCAGGAAAAGATGGACGAAGCCTTTTCCGAGTTGATGGAGGAATTCAGCCCGAAAATCGTCTTCCTTGTCACCACCTGCGTTGTAGAGGTTATAGGCGACGATATAGATGCTATGGCTATGGGATATGAAGAGAAATACGGGCTTCCGGTAATAGTTGTCCATGCGGAGAACTTCAAGACCGACGACCATCTGCCCGGCATCGAGCACACCCTCGACGGCAGTATCGAGGCTATGAAGCCTCAGACGGTCTGCGACAGGGTAAACGTCCTCGGCCTGCGGCTGGGCGATTTCACAAAGACTGAGGTATGCAGATATCTTAACGCGGCAGGAACCGAAATCGGGCTTATGCTCCCCGGAAAAAGCTCTGCCGAGCTGATAGAAAGTGCTCCATCGGCTAAATGCAATATAGTTGTGCATCCGGTGGGACTGCCGCTGGCAAGGCAAATGCAGGAGCGGTTCGGCACGCCGTATGTCGTGTTCGAGCGTTATTCCGACCCGGAGAGGATTTATCAGAGCTATAAAAAGCTTTTTGAGCTTCTGGAAAAACAGCCGCCCGCCGAGCTTGAAAGCCTTTATCAGGAAATGACCGATAAAACCAATCAGGCTAAAGCAGTTCTTTCGGGCAAGACGTATATAAGCGGCAACACTGCGCTTTGCAACTACGAGCTTCACAGCTTTTTGGCAGAGCGTCTTGACGTGAAGCCCTTGCTTTTGCAGATTGCCGACCTTGACGAAGACAGCGCAGGCTTCCGCAAAAACCTGCTGAAATACTGTGACCCTTATGTGACCCGTTCGGCAAATCTGGGCGCGATTGGGTATCTGTATCCAATTCTGAATCCCGATTTCAACGTAGGAGCGGGCAATACGGTGCAGCTTCGCAGGCTGGGTATTGCGTCAGTCCGAATGATGAATGCCTACAACACCCTCGGATTTGAGGTGTGCGGAATGGTGATTGACGCTTTTCTTCATGCAAATACGGAATCGAAGCTGATGAAAAGCGGTATACCCATGGAGATGATGAATATGATGAAAGGTGGTGTCGGCAGATGAGCCTTTGCAGATATTATCCCGCGCCGTCCGACAGGATGGCTATAATATGGTCGCTGATGCCGATAGGAAACGCAGTCGTGCTTGAATACGGTCCTGCGGGTACAACTCATTTCGGAGGAGGGCTGTATTCCAGCCTTGGGCTTGAGCTGGGACGCTCGCTTTTCACAACTCACATCAGCGAGGATGACGTTGTAATGGGGGACGTTTCGCGCCTTGAAAACGCAATTCTCGAAATCGACGAGGCATATCATCCCGAGATAATATTCGTGGTTGCAGCGGCTGTTATCGCCGTTATCGGAACGGATATTGCGGGCGTCTGCCATTATATGCAGGAAAAAGTGAACGCCCGGCTTATCTCCTTTGAGGAGGGCGGATTCCGCGGAGATTATACCTATGGTCTGCGCTCGGTTTACCGTATGCTCGCCCGCGAAATCGCAAAGCCCTGCGATAAAAAGCCGAAGACCTACAATATCCTCGGCGCTTCGGCAGGCTCGTTCAGAATCCGCAGTGACGTATGGGAAATACAGAACCTGATGCGTGAAGCCTTCGGATATGAATGCGGCTGCGTGATGGGGCTTGAATGCGACATCAGTGAACTGCGGGATATGGGCGGTGCTGAAATCAATCTCGTTCTGAGAACTGAGGCAGTGGAAGCCGCTGAAATTCTGAAAGAAAAATGCGGTACACCGTATGTATATGATTTGCCCTACAGCTACAGCGGTACATTGGATTGGCTGGGTAAGATATCCGAAACAATCGGATGCGAAATCAATCCGAAGCTTGTTGCCCGTCTTAAGGAAAAGATACGCCGCCTTTCACCGATGGGCGGTCCTATGGGAATGGGGATGATGGGTGCTGTAAAGCGGAAAGCATCCCTGCAGGGTGATTACGATACCCTGCTTGGCTTCCGCCGCGCTCTTGAAGAGCTGAATATTGATGTTGAAAATGCCGTATGCAGTCATTCGCTCAGGGCAATTGATAATCCCGATGAGTGCATACGCTTTATCCCCAAGGAAAAGGAGCGCATTGAGCTTTGGAAATCCATATCGGGGCAGTGGTGCCTCGGCAGTGACGAAATGGGACTTTTCTGCAAGGAGAAAGACTATTTTACGTTGATAAGCGCGCCGTTTAATTCAAAGCTTCAGCGGGCTGCGCATATGCCGTTTATGGGTGAGAAGGGAATGGATTATCTGGTTGAATTGAAGGGCGAGGTTGAGGATTGGTTTGAGTGAAAGCCGTATAATAAATTCATAGATTCAAAAACTTAGAAAAATGCCTGCAATAACGTAAAAATAATAAGCACCCGCTAATCTTAAACCAGCAGGGATTTAACCAATATCTTTTCTGAGCAGAATCTTGATGAACGAGTGGTTGTTGCGAAAACTGTAGCAACCACTCAGCTTTATATTATATCAGAAGGACCTCTCTGCGTGAGAGGCTCTTTTGTAAAATTTGCACAGGTTGTATCGAAAGCTACATAATATATCCGGGCAGTCAAACAGCCCTAAGTCGTTTGTGGTACAGCCTATACTCGTTTGTGACCGCAGGCTCTTCTCCGCCCCACTTTTCAATATCATAAGCAAGGTCTAAGAAGTAGGACAGCCCAAGCTCCTGAATTCCTATATCCCCGATATTCGTCACCCAGATCTGGCGCACGCCGTATTCGTATGCCATTGTCATCTGCTCCCACACCTTGGGCAGATAGGTCGAGCCTATCCACTGGTAGGAGTGAGGACCGCCGCGCATACCCATGGTTATAACGTTTTCAAAGCCGCTGTTTCTTATAAGACCATCCCGCCAGAATTCGGTTATGCCTTCGGGATTGGCAAGATAGCTCCAAGCGTCGCCATATTTGGAACCTGCGCCGCGCACCTTGCCGTATTCGTTTCCGCTGCGGCAGCATGGCTCGTGGTGGGAGGTAGACATAACAACACCCATTTCGTCGGCAAGCTCTGCACTTGCAAGACCGGGACCGTCCAGACTGAAATCCGAGCCCCACATCGCCGGCCACAGGTAGTTGCCTTTAAGCCTTAAAAGCAGCTCGAAGACGGCTTCATAGCATTTTGCATTGATGCCGCCGAAGCGATTGTTCGCCCAGTTTCCGAACGCAGGCCATTCGTCATTGATGAAAAATCCTCTGTATTTTACGGATGGCTCTTTAGAAACAGAATCTATGCCGTCAAGCAGGATTTCATCGCGCTTTTGCGGGTATACATGATTCCAGTTCACAAGCGGCGATACTCCCATAAGCTCGGAAAGGCGGTAAAGACCGTATATCGTTCCGCGCTTGTCGCTTCCTGCAATAACTATTGCAGACTTGATGCCGGGAAGCGGCTTCTCAACTATGCTGATTGAGTAAACCTCCCACTTGCCGGAGATATCCGAAAGGGATATTTTCCCCTCCGCCGAGAGGCTTTCAAGGATATCGCTGTGACCCACAGTGCCGTAAATCACGGCGGTTTGGGCGTCTCCCGAAAATTCGGAGATGGGTGAGCCGAAGATAAGCTCCATATCCTTCATGACGTTTTTTGCCGCGATTACAACGCCGGAAAGAGCAGCTTCCTCGCGGTAGAATACCGTGCTTTTTGATAGCTTTATTGACATAATAATCATCCTTTATAATTTTGGCAGGGCAGCTTAATGTTCGGTATAATGATACTATAAGCTCCCCGAAATGTCTATATGTGCGCCATAGCTTTTAAATATTATTCTATATTTTTTGTGGGATGCTTGACGTACATAGGAAAAGCAAATTCATGTATGCAAAGCAATGAGCGGATATCGGATAAACGTGGGATTTTTCAGTAAAAAATCATGGATATGTATAAAAGCGATATTGAAAAATCTCAAAAAATGTGTTATGCTATATAAATACTAATTTATGCCTAAAGCGGCATCAGGCTTGATTATTTGCCGAAAGACCGTGTGGATTGCTTTTGGGCGGATTTTGTACTCAATTTTATTGCCATATGGTTTGTTCACTTTTTGCCTGAGATAAGTAAAAAATTCGGGAGGAGACAATCGATGATTCCAACAAGGGAAGAAGCTTTAGCGCTTCTGAAAGAATATAACTCTGAGCCTTTTCACATAAAACACGCTCTTACGGTGGAGGGCGTTATGCGTTATTTTGCAAAGGAACTCGGATATTCGAACGAGGAAGAATTCTGGGGCATAGTAGGGCTTCTTCATGACCTTGATTTTGAAAAATACCCTGAACAGCATTGTATTAAGGAGCAGGAGCTTATGCGAGAGCGCGGCTTTGACGAGAGCATTATTCACGCAACAGCCAGCCATGGCTATGCCCTGACAGTTGATGTGAAGCCGGAACACGAAATGGAAAAGGTTCTGTATGCCGTTGACGAGCTTACAGGGCTTATAGGCGCAGTTGCCATTATGCGCCCCTCGAAAAGCGTTTCAGATCTGGAGCTTAAATCAGTAAAGAAAAAATATAAAAATTTGAATTTTGCCGCAGGCTGTTCAAGAGAGGTTATTGAACGGGGCGCCGATATGCTTGGCTGGGATTTGGACGGGCTTATTTCCAAAACGATTCTTGCCATGAGAACTGTTGATGCGGTGGATTAAGGCGCGAAAATCGAAAATAACCGCGCACATCTGCCGAATCGTGAAATCTGCGGCTGCTATAGTGGAGAAAATATGAAAAAGGCACTAATCGCCATGAGCGGTGGGGTGGATTCCTCGCTCGCGGCAAAGTTGATGAAAGACAAAGGCTTTGAGTGCATAGGCTGCACCATGAAGCTTTATAATAATGAAGATGCCGGAATCGAGCGTTCACGCACCTGCTGCTCCCTTGAAGATGTTGAGGATGCACGAAGCGTTGCCTTTAAGCTGGGTATGCCGTACTACGTGTTCAACTTCACCGACGCTTTCCGTGATACCGTCATCCGGAAATTCATAGAAAGCTATGAAAACGGGCTTACTCCAAACCCCTGCATTGACTGCAATCGCTATATGAAGTTCGACAAGCTGTTTGAGCGGGCAAAAATCCTTGGCTGCGACTATATCGTAACCGGACATTACGCAAGAATTGAGGAGCAAAACGGCAAATTCCTGCTCAAAAAGGCGATAGACGAAGCCAAAGACCAGAGCTACGTGCTGTATTCTCTGACTCAAAAGCAGCTTGCGCACATCATTCTGCCGCTTGGCAGCCTGCGAAAGACCGAGGTCCGCGCCATCGCGGAAGAAAGCGGATTTGTAAATGCGGATAAGCCGGACAGTCAGGATATTTGCTTTGTTCCGAACGGCGATTACGCGGCGGTTATCGAGCTGAACACAGGCAGGAAGCCGGAACCCGGCAGCTTTGTAGATAAGCAGGGAAATGTTTTGGGTAGGCACAGCGGCGTGATACATTATACCATCGGTCAGCGAAAGGGACTTGGGATTTCGGGCGCCGAGCCTTTGTATGTTTGCAGAATCTGTCCGGAAAACGGCAATGTTGTTCTTGGCAGCAATGAGGATTTGTTCAGCCGTGAGGCGGACGTAACCGACTTCAACTGGATAAGCGGTGAAGCGCCCTGCAGCGAGTTCCGGTGCAAGGCAAAAATACGTTATCGCCATGCCGAACAGTGGGCAACGATTGTTCCCACAGGAGCAAAAACCGTTCACATAACATTTGACGAGCCGCAAAGGGCAATCACCCCGGGACAGGCAGCCGTTTTGTATGATGGCGAGGTTGTGCTTGGCGGTGGAACAATAGCTCAGATATTAACAGTAGAACGCTGACGATATAAATTCCGAATAATATAAAATAATAAGTGCCCGCTTTTCCTTAGGTTCATCCCTCCACGCGGATTTTGAGGGGTTGGAACGTTTGAATGAGTGATGCGCGGCTTGCGCCGCTAGTGATGTCGCTTCGCTAGTGATATGCGGCTTACGCCGCGTTGTGGTGTCGGCTT
>CALDFS010000071.1 GCA_937942105.1 uncultured Ruminococcus sp.
GCGGCAGGGGAAATGCACGCTTTGCAACCCCGACAAGGCAGATACCCCGCTTTGCCAAGCCCGGCTTTAAGGGTCAGAAGCTTGAACTGAAGCTTGAATTAAAGCTTCTGGCTGATGTTGGGCTTGTAGGCTTTCCGAACGTTGGAAAATCGACTCTTATATCCGTAGTTTCTTCGGCAAAACCTAAGATAGCAAACTATCATTTTACAACCCTTACACCCGTGTTGGGCGTTGTCAAGGTTTCTGAGGGCGTTTCGTTCGTGATGGCTGATATCCCCGGGCTTATTGAGGGCGCAAGTGACGGTGTTGGCTTGGGTCATGAGTTTTTGCGCCATGTTGAACGATGCCGCCTGATAATTCACGTTGTTGACGTTTCAGGCAGCGAGGGCAGGGATCCTATCGAAGACTTCGAGATAATCAATAACGAGCTGCGCCGATTCAGCGAAGACCTTGCAAATGCTCCGCAGATAGTCGCGGCCAACAAGTGCGATATGGCGGCGTCGGAGCAGATAGAGCGTTTCCGTCAATATATTACGGAAAAGGGGCTGAAATTCTTCGAGATATCCGCAGCAACAACCGCAGGCACAAAGGAACTGATGGCAGAAACAGCCTCTGAGCTTGCCGGTCTTCCTCCTTTGAAGGTGTTCGAGCCTGATCCGCTTCCTATCTGGAACCCCGAGGAGCTGGCGGCAGACAGGAGCTTTGAGATTACCCGCGAAAACGAAACCTTCTTTATTGAAGCAGACTGGCTTGAGGGCGTTTTGCGTATGGTGGATGTTGACGATTATGAGTCGTTGCAGCATTTCCAGCTGGTTCTTAAGTCTACTGGAATTATAGCTAAGCTTGAAGAAATGGGCATTCATGAGGGCAATACGGTTTCAGTCTGCGGATACGAATTTGACTATGTAAATTAGGTTGATATATCCTAATTTAGGACAAAGCATCTAAGCTGAGGAGGGGATTTTAACGACCCTTGAACTTGACAAAAGAACCGTCAACCAATACAGCCCGTTGGCACTCGCTTTTCTTGGAGACAGCGTTTATGAACAGCTGGTGCGCGAACGGCTGATTTTAAGCGGCAATATGCCGGCAGGAAAGCTTCATTCGATGGCGGTAAAGTATGTCTGCTGTGAGTTTCAGTCGTCAGCGTGCGACGTTATAGCGCAGTCTCTCACAGAAGAAGAGCAGGATGTAATGCGCAGAGGGCGAAATTCCAGCGGAATAACTCCTCCGAAACATTCAAAGGTGGCACAGTACCGCAGGGCAACATCGCTCGAGTGCCTTTTCGGATATCTCTATTTGATGGGAAAACGTGATCGCATAGAAGAGCTTTTCAAAAAAATATGGGAAACGGTTGAAATTTGAGCACAAATCAGTTATAATTATATACACACTAATTTTAAAGGGAGATTTTTATGTCAGGACATTCAAAGTGGAACAATATCAAGCGTAAAAAGGAAGCCGCAGACGGCGCAAAGGCTAAGGTATTTACAAGAATAGGCAGAGAGATATCTGTCTGCGTTAAGGAAGGCGGACCCGACCCTGCGTCTAACTCCAAATTGAAGGATCTTATTTCTAAGGCTAAGGCTAATAACGTCCCTAATGATAATATTGACAGAATCATCAAAAAGGCTGCCGGTGATGGCGACAAGAATAACTATGAAACCATGATTTATGAGGGCTACGGTCCGGGCGGAGTCGCAGTTATAGTTGAGTGTTTGACGGACAATAAGAACAGGACCGCCGGCGATGTAAGACATTACTTTGATAAGTTCGGTGGAAACATGGGAACCACCGGCTGCGTCTCCTTCATGTTCACAAGAAAGGGCATTATAGTTCTTGAAAACGACGGCTGCGACGAGGATAAGCTTATGGAGGACTGCTTCGAGGCCGGCGCTAACGACTTTAACGTTGACGATGATTCTGTAGAGGTAACTGCTGACCCTAACGATGTTTATAAGGTTGCCGAGGCTTTAAAGGGAATGGGCTATACAGTGGTTTCGGCAGAGGATACAATGGTTCCTTCCACCTATACAACCCTTACAGACGAAAACCATCTTAAATTCATGAACCTGCTTTTAGAGGCACTTGACGATAACGATGATGTTCAGGAGGTATATCATAACTGGGATATGCCGGAAGAGCCTGAAGAAGACTGATTTTCTACTAATCCTATAGTTTTTTTCGTCATTAAGAAAATAGTTTGTGCAGTTTTATAAAGACCCGATAATCTTTGAATTATCGGGTCTTTTTCTTCGTCATACTTCCTAATTATTATGATAAGATGCAGATAAATTATAGATAATATGACTAAATTTCTTTTGCGCTTTATCTTATAAAAGCGATTTGCATTTCATAAGCTTTTGGGATAAAATAAAGAAAAACAAAAAGGGGGACATATCTATGAAAAACAAAAAGCTTATGTTCGTTATATCCGTGGGACTTATGGCGGCGTTGGTATTCGTCGGAAATTATATTCAGATAAAAATACCGAACGGCGTGCTAATAACCAGAATCCACTTCGGAAATTCAATGTGCCTGCTTGCAGGACTTTTGCTCGGAGGACTTGGCGGGGGACTCGCCTCGGGAATCGGCGCGGCGATTTATGACCTTTTAGATCCTGCGTTCATCATCTCGGCACCGTTTACTTTTCTCTCGAAATTTGCAATGGGATTTCTGTGCGGTGTTCTTGCTTCGAGGATAAGAGGGGAGAAGAAAACCGGTAAGGTGGTTCTAGGAATAACCATAAGCGCGATAATAGGTCAGCTTGCGTATATATTCATGTATCTTTCAAAAACATACATTGGTCAGATTTTGCTTGGTGCCGCACAGGGAACCGCACTTTCTGCCACAGCTACCAACGCGATAACGTCTTCTGTAAACGCTGTTATAGCGGTTGCTGTATCTGTTCCGCTGTTCTTTGCTCTGCGTGTTCCGCTGAAGTCCACTGCTATCGGTGCTATGTTGTTTGAGAAAAAAGAGTACAAGAAAATCAACTGGGCAGTATGGATACCTGTAGTTATAGCCTTTCTTGCAATATCCTTCGGCGCGATCTGGATGTATGCCGAATACAAGAAATCTCACTGATAATACCCGGCAGGATTGATTTTTACGTCAATATGTGATAAAATAGCCGCAGACAGGTTGATTCCTGTACTGCGACTTTTATATGGAGATTGACATATGGAATGGAAAGAACTGAAAATATATACCTCACATGAAGGTATAGAGCCACTTTCAAACGCTCTTATCATGAATGGAATAGAAGGCTTTGTTATCAACGACCCTGAGGAGATAAGAGAGTTCGAGCGCAACAAAAACGCCTCGTGGGATTATATAGGTGAGGAGGTTTATGAGCTTGTCGGCAAGGAAGCTTATATCACCGTCTATATCCCGGATGACGAATCCGGCGCCGCCCAGCTTGAAGCTGTAAGCTCGGCTGTTCAGTGGATTAAAAGTCTGAATGAATCCGGAGATTACGGAGAACTGCGGATATCCTCGGGCAGCATCAGGGAGGAAGACTGGGCCAACAATTGGAAGCAGTACTTCAAGCCGCTGAATGTAGGCGAACGCCTTGTAATAAAGCCCTCGTGGGAGACTCTGCCGGAGGATAACAAGCGGATAGTATTAGAAATCGACCCCGAAACAAGCTTTGGAACGGGCAGACATCATACGACCCGGCTTTGCCTTGAACTTCTGGAGAAATATATAAAGCCGGGCGATACCGTCTGCGACCTGGGATGCGGAAGCGGAATTATCTCGATTGCGGCAATGCTTTACGGCGCTGAAAGGGCAGCGGCCGTTGATATATCGCCTGACGCCGAGAAGATTTCCCGGGAAAATGCAATAAAGAACGGAATATCAGCTGATAAGTATATTACCTACTGCGGCGATGTTGTGACTGACGAAGCCTTGCGTCAAAGGATAGGAAAGGGCTACACTCTGGTAGCGGCGAATATTGTTGCGGATGTTCTTTTAGCAATGAAGGGTGTTTTTGCGGATATTACTGCTCCCGGCGGAACACTTGTGCTTTCGGGCATCATCGATGGCAGGCAGGATGAGGTTTTCAATGCTATAAAGCAAAAGGGCTTTACACTTATTGAATCAAGATGCTGCGAGATGTGGAACGCTGCTGTGTTTATAAAATCATGAATCACATAGAGATAATATATGAAGACTCTGAGCTGTGCGTAGTCTGTAAGCCACAGGGGATAGATTCAGAGCACACGCTTACAAAGCTTGTTTCACAGCAGCTTGGGTGCGATATTTACCCTGTTCATCGCCTTGATAAGGATGCCGGCGGCTTGATTCTGCTTGCTAAGACTAAGCGCGCGGCGGCAAAGCTTTCTGATTCTATGCAAAAAGGCGAATTTGAAAAGCTTTACTTGGCTGTAGTCCTTGGAACACCTGAAGAATCGGAAGGCATGCTTGATGATTATTTATATCACGACAGGAAGAAGAATAAATCATTTGTCGTCAAATCGGAGCGTAAAGGCGTTAAGCTTGCCACACTTGAATATCAGACTGTCGGCTCGGCTGTGATACTTGATGCCTCGGTAACACTTCTGAAAATAAAACTTCATACCGGCAGGACGCATCAGATAAGAGTGCAGTTTGCATCACGCAGGCTTCCGCTTCTCGGAGATGTTAAATACGGCGGAAGAAAGAACGATATTAAGCTATCGCTATGGTCGCATGAAATAAGCTTTAACCACCCGATCAGCGGAAGGCGTCTTGAATTCAGGCTTTCACCTCCGGATTCTGTTCCTTGGAATATCTTTTATACATAAAAATAAGCCCCATGAAGCACTTGAAACATGCAGCATGGGGCTTGATAATCTTTTAAAATTTACATCAGCGGTGAAAATACCTTGAGTATCGCCTGAAGCAAAGCATAAAGCGCTCCTTTTTTGTTTATCTGTTCTATAGTAACTTCCTGCGATTTCTCCATAGTCTCCCAGAAATCTGATTCGACCTCTTTAACGCACTTAGATTTGTATGCCAAAATGCAGTTTTCAAAGTGAAGATAAAAGCTGCGAAAATCAAAGTTTGCCGTTCCGACTACGCATATTTTGCCGTCTGCGGCTATAGACTTAGCGTGGATGAATCCGGGAGTATATTCATATATTCTTACTCCGGCGTTCAGCAGAGCGCGGTAATTTGAACGCGTAACTGCGAAAACAGTCTTTTTATCTGGTATGTGCGGAGTGATTATTCTTACATCGACACCGCTCATTGCGGCGTGGGTGAGCGCTGTAGTCATTTCATTGTCCAATATAAGATAAGGAGTCGTGATGTAAAGGTTTTTCGTAGCACTGTTTATAATACCGAGATAGGCAAGCTCGCAGATAAGCTGGTCGTTAGAAGGTCCGTCGGCGTAGGGCTGAATGTAGCCGTCCGATTCGCACTCTAAATTGTCAAGATATTCATCGTAATCAACCTTTGATTCCCCACGGGAGAAGTGCCAGAGCTGCAAAAACGTCTCAGTCATTTTGGTTACAGCCTCGCCCTTTATCATAATACCGGTGTCCTTCCAGTGACCGAACCTTTCTACTTCGTTAATGTATTCATCGGCGAGGTTTATTCCGCCGGTGAAAGCTGTGTTGCCGTCGATAACAAGTATTTTTCGGTGGTCGCGGTAGTTTAAAAACGTGTCGAGCGACGGACGGATACGGTTGAATACTGAAACGCTTATTCCAAGCCCCTCAAGATATTTATCATAACCTTTTGGAAGCTTCTGAACCGTTCCCAAATCGTCATACATAAGCCTTACTTCAACGCCTTCGGATATTTTAGTCTTTAATATTTCAAGAATATCGCCGAACATTTTGCCTTGCTCTATAATAAAATATTCAATAAAAATGAACTTTTCGGCTCTGGTAAGTTCGCGCACTACGGCTTTGAAATACTCTTCTCCCGAAGAAAAATACTTTGCCGATGTGTTTTTGTAGACGGGGGCGTAGGCGGTTTTTTTGATGTATTTCATCTGCCTCGCAATTTCAGGGTCTTCCGCTTCGATTTCGTGAATACTGTCGCCTGCGGAGCTCATTGCGTTGCGCATCATCAGTCTGTAGCTTTTAAAGCGCTTTCCTATGCGGTAGCTTTGCTTGGACTTTGCGAATATAAGATAAAGCGGCGCGCCCCATATAGGGAATATCAGAACTGCGATTATCCATGTCAGCTTAAATGAAGGGTTCATGTCCTC
>CALDFS010000072.1 GCA_937942105.1 uncultured Ruminococcus sp.
TGGAGTGCCCTTCATATGAGATGGTTTGCTCCTCGAAGGAAATGTATGCCAAGGCCTGCCGAATTCAGTATGACCAGCAGGACGAGGTTTACGGCAAGACCATACTGCAAAGACACGGCAATATGATGCTTGTTCAGAACCCTCCTCCGTATGCGCTGACTACGGAAGAGCTGGACGAGGTTTATTCACTTCCTTATAAAAGAAACTATCACCCGATGTATGAAGCCGAGGGCGGAGTGCCGTCAATAAAGGAAGTTCAGTTCTCGATAACCCACAATCGCGGGTGCTTCGGCTTCTGCAACTTCTGTTCTATTGCCTTGCATCAGGGAAGAAAGATATCTGTGCGGAGCGAGGAATCGGTTTTAAAGGAAGCCGAGCTTTTGACCAAGCTTCCCGGCTTTAAGGGATATATTCACGATGTAGGCGGTCCTACGGCTAACTTCAGGGTGATGTCCTGCAAGAAACAGCTGGAGCAGGGACTTTGCAAGGGCAGAAAATGCTTGGCACCGCAACCCTGCCCGAATTTACAGGTAGACCACACCGAATATCTGGATATTCTGCGCAAGCTGAGGGCTGTTCCGGGCGTTAAAAAGGTGTTCATCCGCTCGGGCATACGCTATGACTATCTTATGGAGGACAAGAGCGATGAATTCATCACCGAGCTTATAAAATACCACATATCCGGTCAGCTGAAGGTGGCTCCTGAGCATTGCTCTGCGGCGGTGCTGGATAAAATGGGCAAGCCGCACATTGAAGCATATAAGCGCTTTCAGAAAAAGTTTTATGAAATAACCGGCAAGGCGGAAAAGAAGCAGTACCTTGTGCCATACCTGATGTCATCCCATCCGGGAAGCACTATAAAGGAAGCTGTGGAGCTTGCGGTTTTCCTGAAGGAAAACAATCTTCACCCCGAGCAGGTGCAGGACTTCTATCCCACCCCGGGAACCATTTCAACCTGCATGTTCTACACCGGTCTGGACCCATATACCATGAAACCGGTGTATGTTGCAAAGGACCCTCATGAAAAGGCTTTGCAGAGGGCGCTTTTGCAGTACTTCATGCCATCCAATCAGCGCAAGGTTATAGAGGCTTTGGAAAAAGCCGGCATGGAAGACCTTATAGGTACCGGCAAAAACTGCCTTGTAAAGCCGGACGCTGAATATCTCAGAAAAATGAATCAGCCGCCTAAAAGGACGGACGGCAAAACATCCGCAAAGCCTCAGTGCAGACGAAAGGAATCGCGCCCAAGGCGCAAAAGGTAACACCATTCATCCGAAAGGAACGCAGTAAATGTCAGAGAAGAAAGGAAAATACAGTAACATAGCGGCAAAAAGCGAACCCTCCATGTACTTGGAAGAGGGGGCGAAAAAACCTCTTCATATAGATTATGGCTGGATTGCAATAGCGGCGCTCGTTGTAATTGCGGCAACGCTTGCGATTTTCGCCGTGATGTCAGGAAAAATAGATATTGGGAAGGAATTCGGCGGCGATGTTCCGGCGGATTCCGGCGTATCGACCTATGTCCATTTTATAGACGTAGGTCAGGGCGACTGCGAGCTTATAGTAGCCGACGATGGCTCAGCAATGCTTATAGACGGCGGTGAAAAGGAGTACGGCAGCACGGTTTTGGAGTATATCCGTGATCTGGGGATATCAAAGCTTGATTATATAGTTGCGACACACCCGCATTCTGACCATATAGGCGGGCTTAGCAAGGTTATATCATCCGAAATTGAAGTCGGAAAGTTGATAATGCCGCGAATTCCTGATGAATTTGTGCCCGCAACAAAAAGCTATGAGAATTTACTGACGGCTATTGACGATAAAAGCATTGAAGCGGAGTATTCCGAAAACCAAAGTTTCCCCTTCGGCGGCGGGATAATAACCATAATTCAAACCGAATATTCGGGGGATAATTACAATAATTATTCTACCCTTGTAAAATATGAGTATAAGGGATGCGCGTTTTTGTTCACCGGCGATTTGGAAGCCACGCAGGAGATGCAGCTTGTAAACGCCGGGACGGATATTTGTGCGGACGTTTTAAAGGTGGGACATCACGGAAGCGCAACATCATCCTGCCAGAAGTTTTTGGAGGCTGTTTCGCCGCAGTACTGCGTTATCGAGTGCGACGGTGTGAGCTATAATCACCCCAACCCGGACGTTATAACAAGGCTAAAAAAGAACTGCGAAGAAATCCTGCGAACCGACAGGAACGGCAGCATAGTTTTCACCTGTAAAGACGGCTATTTGAGTTTTGAAGTGGAGATCAAAGATGAATGAGAAATATATAATTGACAGATTCGAGGGCGAAACCGCCGTCTGTGAAACGCAGGACGGGGAAATCGTATCCATAGACAGAGCTTCACTTACTGATAACGTCCGTGAGGGGATGGTTATCCGCTGTGAAAACGGCGTATATCTTGCCGACGAGCAGGAGACTGAATCAAGGCAGGAAAGAATAAGAAATCTGCTTAAAAGGACCGTGAAATAGAATTTTTACCGCGCATATCTGAATTTAATCGGAAAGGCAAGGTCAAAAAAACAATGAATCAGGACTTGTTTGAGCTTTTGGAGGATAAGAAGTCGAACGCCTCTAAAAGCCATAAAAAAATTGCGGATTTTATTTTGACGCATTATGAAAAGGCGGCTTATCTGACTGCGGCGAGGCTTGGCGAAAGCGTTGGAATAAGCGAATCCACCGTTGTAAGGTTTGCTTCCGAGCTTGGCTTTGAGGGATATCCCGATTTTCAGCGAGCGCTGCAGGAGGCTATGCGAAACCGCCTTACAGCCGTTCAAAGAATAGAGGTAACGCTGGATAGGCTTAAAGGCGGCGAGGTGCTGCGCAAGGTCCTTCAAAACGACATTGAGCATATAGCAAAAACGCTTGAACAGACCACCGATTCCGCCTTTAATGCGGCTGTTGACAGCATAATATCCGCAAAGCATATCTATATAATGGGCATAAGAAGCTCGGCGGCGCTGGCTTCGTTTATTGGATATTATTTCAAGCTGATGCTGCCAAACGTTACCATAGTGGAAACAGGCAGCCGCTCCGAGCTTTACGAACAGCTTATGCGGCTTGATTCGCATGATTTGCTTATAGGAATATCCTTCCCCAGATATTCTAAGCAGACTGTTAACGCCCTGGCATATGCAAGGGCGAAGGGCGCGGATTCAATAGCTATAACCGACAGTAAGGATTCGCCCATTGCCCAGAACGCCGAAAAAATCCTTCTTGCTAAAAGCGACATGGTTTCATTTGTGGATTCGCTCGTTGCGCCGCTAAGCCTTATAAACGCGCTTATTGTGGCGGTATCGATAAAGAATTATGAAACAGTCGCCGGAAACTTCAAGGCTTTGGAGGAAATCTGGGAGGAGTACGATGTTTACGAAAAGACCGACGGGCAAAGCATAAAAGCATAGCCGAAAGGAATATGATGACAGATTTTACCGATAGCGACGTTATTGTGATAGGCGGCGGTGCGGCAGGGATGTTTTCTGCCTGCATTTTATCAAAAGCCGGGAAAAGGGTTATACTGATAGAGCCAAACCGCAAGCTCGGCAGAAAGCTGAGGATAACCGGCAAGGGCAGATGCAATCTGACAAATAATTCTTCTAACGACAATATAATAAAGAATATAGTCCGCAGCCCGAAGTTTATGTACAGCGCATTGAGCGGCTTTTCCGCCGAGGATGTTATGAACTGGTTTGAGACGAGGGGAGTGCCGCTTAAAACCGAGCGCGGTGCAAGGGTGTTCCCGGTAAGCGACAATGCAAATGACATCGCCGACGCCATGGAAAAGGAGCTTAAACGCTACCGCGCCACCATTATAAAGGATAAGGCTGTGGGAATCCTTGCCGAGGATGGCAGAGTGAAAGGCGTTAAATGCGCAGACAGGGAATATTACGCCAAAAACGTCATACTATCTACCGGCGGATGCTCCTACCCGGCGACCGGCTCGACCGGGGATGGCTATGAGATGGCTAAAAGGCTGGGGCACACAGTTACCGAAATATCGGCTTCACTTGTGCCGATAGTATGCAGGGAAAGCTTTGCTGCGGATCTGAACGGGCTTGCACTCAGAAACGTCACCCTGTCGCTGTATGATATAAAAAAGAAAAAGCCGGTGTATTCTGAGCTTGGCGAGGTAAGCTTTATGCCATACGGAATAGCCGGTCCGCTGGCACTGACGGCTTCCTGCTACATGAACGCAGAAAAGTTAAGTGCCGGAGAGTATAGAATTGAAATTGATTTAAAGCCCGGGCTGACAGATGAGCAGCTTGAACGGCGGATTCAGAGGGATTTTTCCGAAACTCCATCCTGCGAAATCTCAAAGGCTATGTCAAGGCTTATGCCTTTGCAGATGATTTCTACTTTTATAGATATTGTAAATATCGACCCGAATAAGCCCTGCAATCAGGTAACGCGTGAGGAAAGGGAACGCATAAAGCATTTATTAAAGCGCTTTGAGCTAACGCCTCTAAGGCTAAGACCGATAGACGAAGCCATTATCACCCGAGGAGGGGTAAGCGTTAAGGAAATAAATTCCGGCAGCATGGAATCAAAGCTTGTAAAGGGACTATACTTTGCAGGCGAAATCATAGACGTTGACGCTCTGACCGGCGGATATAATCTTCAGATAGCCTTTTCGACCGCTTATGCGGCTGCAAAAGCCATCTGCGAATGTGAAGGAGATTAAAAATCATGACCATTAACTGTGCGCTTGACGGCCCGAGCGGCGCCGGAAAGTCAACTATTGCAAAAGCCGTCGCCAAAAAGCTGGGGTATGTTTATGTGGATACCGGTGCGCTTTACCGCTCGATAGGGCTGTATGTTACCCGCAAGGGGATAGACGCTAAAGATACCGCCGCCGTTGAAAGCGTGCTGAGCGAAATAAAGGTAGAGCTGAAATATATTGACGGCAGCCAGACGGTCTGGCTCAACGGCGAGGATGTTTCAGGGCTTATCCGCACCAACGAGATATCCATGGCTGCGTCTGCTGTATCGGCTATTCCGGCTGTGCGCGATTTCCTTCTGGGGCTTCAGCGCTCGATAGCGCGGCAGAACAACATAATCATGGACGGCAGGGATATCGGAACGGTCATCCTGCCAAACGCGCAGGTCAAGATTTTCATGACTGCCTCGGCTGAGGAACGCGCCAACCGCCGCTATAAGGAGCTTGTGGAGCGCGGGCAGGACGTGAATTACGACGATATTTTGCGGGACATAAATCAGCGCGATTATAACGATTCCCATCGCGATACCGCCCCGCTGAAAAAGGCTGATGACGCTTGCGAGCTTGACACTTCGCATATGTCGATTGAAGAAGCGGTGGATGCAGTCTGCGATATAATAGCCAAGAAAACCGCTGAGCAGGGCGGGGCAGGAAGCTCCTTATCGGTATCGGATAAGGAGGAAATAACGGTTGAAAAATCCCGGATTTCAAAAACCAGACTGTTTTTTTACGCCATTCTTAGGCTTGTAGTAAGATTCCTGCTAAAAATTCCGTTCAGTCTTAAATATGAGGGCAGGGAAAACGTTCCGGACGGCGCAGTTATAGTCGCCCCGAACCATCTGACTTGGGCTGACCCGGTGTTTGTCTCGGCAGGTATTAAGAATCCCAGCGCGTATATGGCAAAGGAAAGCCTGTTGAAGAATAAGCTTTTGGCTCCGCTGATAAGGGCGTTTCACGCCTTCCCTGTTAAGCGCGATTCCGGCGACAGAACAGCTTTGAACACCTCGGTGGAGTATCTGAATAAAGGCTATAATCTTACGATTTTCCCGGAGGGCACCCGGTCGAGAGACGGCAAGCTTGGCAAGGGAAAATCCGGCGTTGCGTTTATAAGCGCGGCGGCGAGAGCGGACGTTCTGCCGGTGGGAATCATCATCAAAAAAAGAAAATTCCGCCGCACAAGCATAGTAATCCGTTATGGCAGACCGATACCATATCAGCTGCTTAGCACAAACGGAATATCCGCAAAAGAGCTGAGACAGGCGCGCGACCTGATAATGAACGAAATAGGAGCACTTGTAGATCATGAGCATAGCTAAAATTACCGTTGCCAGAACGGCGGGCTTTTGCTACGGCGTTGAGCGCGCGGTGAACATGGCATACGCCGCGGCGGGAAAGTATCAGCGGATATTCACCTATGGTCCGCTTATACACAACAGAAACGTTGTAGAGGACCTTGAAAGGAAAGGAATAAGCGTTCTTAATGATCTTGAAGACGTTTCCCCGGGGGACGCTGTTATCATCCGTTCACACGGCGTGGGCAGAAATGTGTATGAAGAGCTTGAGAAGAAGCAGGCTGTTGTTATCGACGCCACCTGCCCGAACGTCAAGCGTATACATAAGCTTGTTGAGGAGTGTCGACGAGACGGAAAGCTTGTGCTTATAGCTGGGGATAAAAACCATCCTGAAGTTCAGGGAATACTCGGATATGGGGATGAAAACTGCTTAGTATTCGCTAATTGTGAAGAACTTGCAACACTTTTAAGAAAAAATTATGAAAATTTCAAAAAAGGTGTTGCAATTCTTTCGCAAACCACTTATAATATAGAATTATGGGAAGAGTGTATCAAGACGGCTCAGAGGTATGATAGCGTTAAGATTTATAATACCGTATGCCGGGCGACCAGTCAGCGACAGGAGGAGGCTGAAACGCTTTCCCGCCGGTGTGATACCGTAATTATCATCGGCGGCAGAAACAGCTCCAACACCGCAAAGCTGATGGATATCTGCTCGAAAAACGCAGAATGCTATCTTATTGAAAATGCGGATGGGCTGCGCGATATAGATTTTTCCAAAACGAGGTTCTTGGGAATCTCGGCCGGCGCATCGACTCCGGCATATATAATTGAGGAGGTACAAAAAACCATGACTGAAAATTTAACAAATGAGGAAGAGTTCAACTTCGAGGAAGCGATTGAACAGTCACTCAAAAAAATATATACCGGAAAGAGAGAACGCGGCGTTGTTACAGCAGTAAACAGTACTGAAGTTATCGTTGATATCGGCACTAAGCATACCGGATATATTCCCCTGTCTGAGCTTTCTAACGACCCCAACGTCAAGCCCTCTGACGTTGTAAGTGTTGGTGACGAAATCGATGTTATCGTCACCAAGGTAAATGATGCAGAAGGCATTGCAACCTTATCCAAGAAGCAGATTGATGCTCAGAAGGGCTATGAAGAGGTCAAGAAGGCATATGAGGAAGGAACCGTTCTTTCCGGAACCGTAACAAACGTTATCAAGGGCGGCGTTATAGTTGTTTCCGGCGGTATGAGAGTGTTCGTTCCCGCTTCGCAGACCGGCGTTAAGATGGGCGGCGATTTGAATTCCATCTTAAAGAACACAGTAAACTTCAAGATTATCGAGCTCAACGAGCAGAGAAGGAGAGCGGTAGGTTCTATAAGAAGAGTTCTTGCAGACGAAAGAGCTGCCAAGAAAGCCGCATTCTTTGAAACTGCCGAGGTCGGTCAGACTGTTACCGGCGAGGTCAAGTCGATTACTGATTACGGAGTATTCGTTGATATCGGCGGTGTTGACGGTTTGGTAAGAAGAATGGATCTTACCTGGGCAAGAATCAAGCACCCCAGCGATGTTGTTTCTGTCGGTGAAACCATTGAGGTAACTATTAAGGATATCGACAAGGAAACCGGCAAGGTATCGCTGAGCTACAAGAAGCCGGCTGACAATCCGTGGGTAATCTTTGAGAATAACTATGCAGTTGGGCAGACTGTTGAAGCAAAGATAGTTTCTATCACCAGCTTCGGCGCTTTTGCTCAGATCATCCCCGGCATCGACGGCTTGATCCATATTTCTCAGATCGCCAATCAGAGAGTTAATAACGTTGCAGATTTCCTTACCGTTGGTCAGACCGTTCAGGCTAAGATCACCGAGTGCGACCTTGAAAATAAGAGAGTAAGCCTTTCTATAAGAGCGCTTCTTTCCGAGAACGAGGCTGAGGCTGAGGAAGCTCCTGCCGAGGAGTAATTCTTACTTAAAGCTAATATCAAAAGCTGTCGATGTATTTCGGCAGCTTTTTTGTGTATAAATTACATAAACTGTAATTTATGCGCCGCTGAAATAAGAAAAAGATTAAGAATTAATTACATTTTTCATTTTTCTCTTAACAAGAGGAAGGTTTTGTGCTATAATAGCAATAGTTATTACAATCATTCAAAGGATTAAAATTTATAAATACAATTGTTTTCCCGGAGAGGAGCGGTATTTTGAAACCTTCATTAAAAAAATTCAAAAGGGGCGCAAAAAAGGTCACGCGTCCGGTAGGAGCGGTGTTGCGAACAATAGGAATAGCAATCTGCTGTATAATTATGGTGGCTGTCATAACACTGACGATAGTTGGCTCTGCGCTGACTGTGTTCGTCGTGAATCTTATGGACGATACCTCCGAGGTCAAGCTGGATGACGTATCATCGAGCTACACCACATATATCTATGCCAAGCAGGGCGAGGACTGGCTTGTTTACGACATGATATCCAACGAGGGCGAAAAGCGCGTGTGGACAAATCTTGAACAGATTCCCCAGTTCGTAAGGGACGCTTTTATCTATTCCGAGGATGAGCGCTTCAACAGTCACGATGGCGTTGACTTCTTCGGTTTGGCTGTCGCCGCGATGGAGCTTGTTACCGGTCAGAGCAGAAGAGGTGCTTCGACTATCACACAGCAGACCATAAAGAACATCACCGGCGATGATGATGTTACCGGCACAGCGGGCTACGAGCGCAAAATCCGCGAAATCTACCGCGCCGTTCAGCTCGAAAAGGAGTATTCTAAGGACGATATACTGGAAGCCTACCTTAATATAGTCCCGCTCGACCAGAATATCTATGGTGTTCAGGCTGCCGCAAACTATTACTTCAATAAGGACGTTGGTCAGCTCACCATCGGCGAGGCGGCATGCATAGCGGCTATCACAAAAAGTCCCTATTCAAACAACCCCATCCGCTTCCCCGAAAAGAACTATGAGCGCAGGAAGTACATTTTGGATAAGATGCTTGAAAACGGCGCAATATCCAGCGAGGAATATGATGAAGCCCTGAATCAGGAGCTTAAGCTTGTCGGCTCGATGATGTACACCAAGTCGGACGATGATACCGCTATTGACGCTTCAACATTGTCTGCCTATGAAAATTTTGACACTGTTTCATCCTATTATGTCGACTCTGTAATATATCAGGCAACCGAAATATTTATGAATTACTACGGCATAGAGTGGGACGATGCTTATCAAAAGCTTCGGCGCGGCGGCTATAAGATATACACCTGCGTTGACTTGGATATTCAGAAGGAGCTTGAAACCAAGTATCTCGACCTGAAAACCTTCTCGGAGGACGGCAATGAGGATGTTCCTCAAAGTGCATTTATCTGTATGGACTACAACGGCAGAATACTTGGCGTAGTCGGCGGAATAGGCGAGAAGGAAAGCCCCCTCTGCCTTAACCGCGCGACCATGTCCACCCGTCAGCCGGGTTCGTCCATTAAGCCGCTTTCGGCGTATTCACTTTCGGTTGACAGAGACTTGATAACATGGTCAACCCAGTTTTTAGACGTTCCGCTTTTGATAAAGGACAATGGCGAATATAAGGAGTGGCCCCGAAACTATTCTACCAGCGGTGCTTATACCTCGTCGTGGTCTAAAGAATATAATTTCACATTCTCATGCTTGCAGCGCTCACTGAATACCACAGCTGCCCAGCTTGTTGAGATGCTTACGCCAAGCGAATCCTTTGAATTTCTGTATTATAAGCTTCACCTTGATTCGCTGGAGCTTTATAAAGACGGAAGAACAGATATCGCACGCTCGCCGCTGTCTGTAGGTGCGCTTACAAACGGCGTTACTTTGCAGGATTTAACTTCATGCTACCAGATATTCGGCAACGGCGGCAAGTATTATGGTTCAACCTTCATTTCGAGGATTTTGGATAACTCCGGCGAGGTCGTATATCAGCACCCGCTTATGGGCGAGCAGGTCATAGACGAATCTACAGCTTACGTTATGAACAGAATGCTCGAAACGGTTGTTTCCTCGTCGAGAGGTACCGGACGGCTTGCACGTCTTGAAAACGTCGAGCTTATAGCTAAAACCGGTACTACTCAGGATTGGGCGGATTTGTGGTTTATTGGCTGCACCCCTCAGTATGTCACAGGGCTTTGGATAGGTCATGATATCCCGAAAGAAATCGATACCAAATCCTGCTACGGCTCTCCTCAGATGTGGAAAAACGTCTTCGGCGATATTGCGGATAAGGGTGAGATAACCACCTTTGCGGCCTCAAATTCAGTC
>CALDFS010000073.1 GCA_937942105.1 uncultured Ruminococcus sp.
CTACACCGCCAAGGAAATAAAGCCACTATTCCCATTCGGTTACGGTCTGAGCTACACCAGCTTTGAATACAGCAATCTGACGCTTGATAAATCCGAAATGAGCGACAGCGAATCGCTGAAGGTAAGCGTAACGGTTAAGAATGTTGGCAATGTTGCCGGCAAGACTGCGGTTCAGCTCTATGTCTGCCCGCCGCGCAAGAAGGTCATCCGCCCCGTCCGCGAGCTTAAGGGCTTTGAAAAGGCAGAGCTTATGCCGGGCGAAGAGAAAACCGTCGAGTTTGTGCTTAACCCGCGTTCATTCTCTCACTGGGCGAATCTTCTGCACGATTGGCGGATAGAATCCGGCGAATACAGAATCCAGATCTGCGAGAATGCCGACGAGGTTGTTTGTGATGCCAAGGTTATAGTCCGCTCTGAAAAGCCGCTCCGCCCCAACAGCTTTACATTAGGCTCGACGATGAACGAATTCGCCATGAATTCCGAGGGCAGAGCGTTTATCGACCGCAACATCGGGCATATGATTAAGGGCATGCTTAAAGTAGGCTTCATCCCCGGCGAGGCTGCGGGATTCTTAACCTCGCTCGACCCCGAAAAGCTTGATATCAAGGCAATTGAAGAGATATCAAAGAAGATGGGTTCGGACATCGCCGGTGGCG
The DNA here is from genome assembly GCA_937942105.1 of uncultured Ruminococcus sp. Lineage (GTDB taxonomy): Bacteria > Bacillota > Clostridia > Oscillospirales > Ruminococcaceae > Faeciplasma. Next base: position 657 of record CALDFS010000073.1, read on the forward strand.
ACGGTCTGGGAGGACTGTTCTGCCAGCCAATGTCAATGATGAACGCATTTATTCCCGAGGATAGGCGCAAGGAGCTTACGGCTTTGATTGAAAGGCTGAATAAGGAATAAAGCACATCCTATATAAATCGAATCCCGCTGAGTTTAACGCTCTGCGGGATTTTCGTTTATCTGCATATTAAAGTATGACTTCGTATTTGTAGTCCTTCATGATAATATCGGTCCCGCGCTTTTTGTAGGTGCTTTCGCTTACAATTTTTCCTCCGCATTTCTGTGCGACGCGGTTGGAAGCAGCGTTATCCTGACTCACAAAAATAGTCACCTTCTTAGCTCCCTGCCTGCGGGCATAATCGATCAGCCCCTGGGCAATTTCTGTAGCATAGCCCTGCCGCCATAAGCTTTTGTGTACGCAATAGGCGATGTCGTATATCTTCCCGTCTTCGCTTATCATAAAGCTGCATGTTCCAACGCGCTGCAACGAATCCTTTAATACCGGAATCAGATAGCAACACTCGTCATCATCGCCTAAGCCTTCAAGCATTTGCAAATACTCGCCGTCGATTTCTTCCATGGCTTCATCGGGCAAATACTGATTCATTTCCGGGTTGTTCCAGATGCTGTAAGCCCACAATGCATCGTCTTTAGTAAAGCCTCTTAGCAGAAGCCGTGGAGTTTCTATAGCTTCGATTTTCATGATATTATTTTCCTACAAACCTATTCATCAGCTCATGACCCACCGGCATATATATTCCGGTTTCCTTCGCCGCCCTCTCGCAAAGGCAGTCTACTCCCGATTGCGGCTTTGTGCTGTCGTAGATAAGATACGGTATAGGGTCATTGGTGTGGGTTCTTAAGGCAAGCGGAGTTGCATGGTCGGGCATGATTAGGATTTTATAATCCCCCATCGCTTCAAGCTCTTTAAGCACGGGAGCCAATATTTTCTCATCAATAAGCTCTATCGCCTTTACCTTATTTTGAATTTCATGGCGGTGACCACATTCGTCAGGCGCTTCAACGTGGATGTACACAAAGTCCTGCCCGGACCTGAACTCGTCTATCGCGGCTTTCGCCTTGCCCTCAAAGTTGGTATCAAGATATCCTGTAGCGCCCTCGACGTTTACTACATTCATCCCCGAGAATTTGCCGATTCCTTTAAGCAGGTCAACGGCGGAAATCATCGAAGCGTTAAGCCCGAACCTATCCTTAAACTGTGCAAGCGGCTTTCTAACGCCCTCGCCCCAGAGCCAGAGCGAGTTTGCAGGGCGAAGCCCGCGCGCAATTCTTGCCTTGTTTATCGGGTGATCCTTTAAAAGCTCATAGCTGCGCTTCATCATATCATAAAGCTTTGCGGCGTTGGGGCTTTTGGGAATGTATTCCTTTATCGGTCTGAGCGTTATGTCATGCGGGGGCGTCAATGTTCCAACATCGAGCGTGCCGTTTGCCCAGATAAGGCAGTGGCGGTAGCTTACGCCGGAATAAAGGGTAAATTCCTCATTATCAAAATGCTGCTTTAGAAAATCTATAAGACCAGCTGCCTCGGCAGTAGAAATATCGTCCGAGCAGTAGTCAACCATGGTTTTGTCCTCATAATTTTCTTCGTCCGAAAGGGTTACAAGGTTCGCGCGGAAGGAAACATCGCTGGGCTTCATGTCGATTCCGATAGAGCCTGCCTCTAAGGGCGACCTGCCAGAGTAGTAGCGCGCAGGGTCGTATCCCAGAACGGAAAGATTTGCAACGTCGCTTCCCGGCTTCAGACCGTCGGCAACAGTTTTGACCAAGCCGACCTCACCTTTTTTGGCGAGCATATCCATATTGGGCTTGTGTGCCTTTTCCATCGGGGTAAGGTTTCCAAGCTTCTCAACAGGGTAATCCGCCATACCGTCGCAGAGCAAAACAAGATACTTCATATATATTCATCCTTTCGTAGTTTAAATCGCTTTTGTATCAGTATATCACTTTGCAAACGAAATTGCAACACGATTTTCCGCCCGGCAATGTACAATTTATACCACCCGCGCTACATATTTTTCAGCAAATCGGCAAATACTATCCTCATATTTCCATTAAGACGTGAAAGGAAGCATATGTATATGTCGAATCTTGTTACCGTCGCAAGCTTAAGAGGGCGAATAAAACGGGCGGGGCATGAGATGTCCGCCATCTGGCGGGAGCTTTGCCGCTATGGCTGCAAAACCGATGCACAAACCTTCTTTGCCGATAATTACCATACCGTTTTTATGTCGATAGAATATCTTTTGGGATACTCCCGCGCGGCGCGCATCGATAAGGATTCCGCACTTGCCGAGCGCATCATCGGGCTTGGCGGGGACAGGCTTCCCACAACCGGCGATATTACAGAGGCGGCAAGGCTTTGCGGCGGTATATGCCCGGAGGATATCGAAAATCTGCGCTTCGGGCTGACGCTGCGGCTTATCCTGCTCTGCCACAGCAGCGTTAAAAGCGGTTTTGAGGGGATAGAGCGGTATATCACCCTGCTTGCGGATATGTCGTCTTTAGACGAGGAAAGGATAAACGAAGCCCTGAACCCTGTATGCATGGCGCTGGCTTCGGATTTGGGATATGCCCACAGCGACAGCGCTTCAAGGGCATATTACCGCGATAGGATATACCGCCTTGCAAAAAGGCAGGGAAAAGAGCCTGCCGGGCTTGCGGCTGAGCTGACCCAAAAATCCCGAAGTGACGGCGAAGAGCTTGTCTGCCTTTTAGGGCTTCGCAGAGCTTTAAGCAGATCATCCGGGCTTGGCAGAACGCTTGGATACATCGCGGCGGTGGGCTTGCCCGCTCTGATTCTGGATGTTCTGCTTTGTGCTGTAATCGGCGCTCCGCTTGCGGCTTTGGTGCTGTTTCTGCCCATACTCGAAGCCTGCAAGTCGGTCGCCGACGGCGTTATCATGAGATGCGTTAGAAGGCGCCCCGTGCTGCGGCTCGACCCTGACGGCGAGGAGGTTTTAAGCACCCGCTGTGCAATTGTTCTTTCGGCCGCACTGAACGGCGTTCAGAGCGCAGATTCTCTATATGAAAGGCTCTACCGCCTATACGCCGCCAATCCGCAGGATAATATCCCCATAACCGCCGTATGCGACCTTGCACCCGAGCAAATGCCGGTAACCTCCGACGACAGGGCGGTTATATCCTGCTTGGACGAGGTGATAGCCAAGCTTAACGGAATATGCGAGGGAAAATTTTCCTGCCTCGTGCGAAGGCGAACCTACTCCGAAACTCAGGACGAATACATGGGCTATGAGCGCAAGCGCGGAGCGATAATCGAGCTTGCAAGATATATGCAAAGCCAGGATGATTCAGCCGCCAAGGGCTTCTATGCGATTTTGGGAAGCGCCGAACGGCTTCGCGGAATCGATTACATCTGTGCGGTGGATTTTGATACCGAGCCTTACATCGATTCTGTTTCCGAGCTGACAGCGGTGATGCTTCACCCGGCAAACTCGCCGAAAATTTCCGGCGGCAAGATCGTTTCCGGCTGCGCTATAGCCGCGCCGCGCATGATAACGCGGCTTGAATCCTCGCTGTCCTCGGGGTTTGCGCGCGGGATGGGCGGCATAGGCTCGGTTTCGAGCTACGACCGCGAAAGCCTTGATTTCTGGCAGTCCGCCTTCGGGCGCGGAAGCTTCTGCGGCAAGGGGCTTATATACCTGCCGGCAATGCTTGAATGCTGTGCATGGCTGCCGAAGGAAAAGATCCTCTCTCACGACATTTTAGAGGGCGAGCTTTTAAACACCGTATACGTCCCTGATGTTATCTTCACCGAAGGCTTTCCGAAAAGCGCTGTAAGCTACTATAAGCGCGCGGACAGATGGATCCGCGGGGACGTTCAGAATCTGCGGTTTCTGTTTTCAGGCGGGTTCGGGGCGGTTTCCAAGCTGAAGCTTATAGAGAATCTGCGCCGCGCAGTCACCCCCATAAGCGTGATAGCGGCACTTTTGTGCGGGTTTATAGCCATTCCGGAAACTGCCGCGCCGATAGCGGCAATCGCGCTGGGCGGATATCTGTTCCCATACGTCTGGGGGCTTATCAAGACGGTTCTGCACGAGGGCATCAGCCCGCGCAGGTTCTTTTCGGGTCTGATAAGTCAGGGCAGCTTCTGCCTGATACGGCTGTTTTACGAGACGGTTATGCTTCCCACCGCCGCAGTAAAATCGCTGAGGGCGGTTGTAACGGCGATATTTCGCATGTCCACCGGAAAAAGGCTTTTGGAGTGGACTACCTCAGCCGCCGCCGACCGCTCCGCCTCTGACCCTGCGGTTTACTTCATGATTTCCGAGATCCTGGCAATAGTCCTTCTGTTCTCGCCGTCATACCTTATAAGGCTGATGGCTGTGCCTATGTGCGCAATGCCGATAGTTTTGCTCGTAGGCTCGCAGAGGGCGGACAACGAGGCAAGACCCCGGCTTTCCTGGCGCGATTCCAAGGAGCTTTCACGCGATGTTGCCAATATGTGGAGCTTTTATGCCGACTATGTTACCGAATCGGAGAACTGGCTTCCGCCGGACAATGTTCAGTTTTCGCCGGTTTACCGCATATGCCACAGAACTTCTCCCACCAACATAGGAATGTATCTTGTTTCGGTGCTGGCTGCGTGCGACAGGCGGCTGATATCCCCAAAAACCATGTGCGCAAGGATATCCCACACCCTTGACAGCATAGAGTGCATGGAAAAATACCACGGCAACCTTTACAACTGGTACGAAACAAAGACCCTGGAGCTTTGCCCCAATCCCTACGTTTCCAGCGTTGACAGCGGCAACCTTGTCTGCTCGATGGTAGCGCTCAGAGAAGGGCTGAAGGAATATACAGACGTTTACAAGCCCATAGAATCGCTTGTTGAGCGGCTTGATAAGCTGATCACGCAGACCGACCTAAGCATATTCTACGATGATGTGAAGGGGCTTATGGCAATCGGCATCAATCCATCCACAGGCTCGCTCGACCGCTCACGCTATGATTTTCTTATGAGCGAAGCAAGGCTGACCTCGTTCTACGCGATAGCATCACGGCAAGTGCCGAAAAGCCATTGGATGAGGCTGTCGCGCACGGCTATAAGCTCCGGCTTTTACAGCGGGTGCGCTTCCTATTCCGGCACAATGTTTGAATTTTTCATGCCCGAGCTGTTCATTAAAAGTCCTGAAAGCTCGCTGATGTATGAAAGCCTGAAATATGCGCTATGGTGTCAGAAAAGCTATGCACAATCCTTAAACCGCCCCTATGGCATTTCCGAAAGCGGATATTATGCCTTTGACAGTATGCTGACGTATCGCTACATGGCTCACGGAGTGCCAAAAACAGGGCTTAAGCGCGGGCTGTGGACCGACTATGTTGTTTCGCCATATTCAACCTATCTTTCGCTTGGCTACTCCCCCGCTTCGGCAATGGAAAACCTTGCAAGGCTGCGCGAATACGGTATGTATTCACGCTATGGCTTTTATGAGGCGCTGGACTTTTCCTCACGCTCACGCTCGGGCTCAGAGCCGGAGGCTGTCAAAAGCTACATGGCGCACCACGTTGGAATGAGCATTATAGCCGCTGTGAACGTTTTGCAGGACGGCATTTTCCAGAAGCGCTTCATGCGGGATAAAAACGTCCTCGGTGCGAGCGAGCTTTTGTGCGAGCGGGTGAATCTGGGCAGGCAGGTATACGAGGATATTCTTATGCGGCCGCAAATCAAGATGGCGGAGCCGGAACAGTCATCAATCGAGGCTTTTTCTGATATCTCCTGCTTCAAGCCAAGGACCAAGCTTCTTGCGGGCAGCGAATACACCCTTGTTCTGACCGACGGCGGCATATCTATAGCCAAATACCGCGGCAAAAACGTCTA
>CALDFS010000074.1 GCA_937942105.1 uncultured Ruminococcus sp.
AATGGGTCTTGCGCCCGATTGGTATACATTGCTGTGTATATTTTCACCTGCGTATAGCATTCATATTCCAAGATTTTCTTGACAAGCTTCTACTTTTGTGATAAATTATATATACAATTGGAATACCTTTCAGAATCACATAGAACAAGGGGCTGTCAAGCATGAACATCATCAAAAACTCGAATGCCGACTTCGACTGTATGATTTCGGCGGCTAAAACAAATCTGCCCCAAGCTTCCGACTGTGAGTTCAATGAGTGTGTAGTCGTGAAGACCGCAGGCAACAACCTGCTGATTCACAAAATTTCCGCAAATTCGGTCGAGGAGCTTATCGGCGAGCAGTGCAGAATCGTGTCAGAGCTGGAAAGGCTTGCGGATACCGAGGTGGAAAGGATTGTATGCATGTGGGGAAGTGAAGAATTGGATGTCCCATCATACGGATTTATGCAGAGCCTTTGCAAGATTAACGACAGGAACAGTGAGGCATGCGTTAGGCTCAATGCCGGCGGAGAGCACAAAGCTGTCAGGATCGGAGAGATTATCGGGCGGGGATGATTGATCCGATTGATATCACGGAAAAAACCGGGTGCAGGACCGATGATTACGGCTCTTGCGCCCGGTTTTGAATTTGAGTGAGGGGGAACACGCTTGCTTTGCTTGCATAATAGGTGATACTAATTTCCCGTAAAAGTGTAACTGTATAATCGCCACAAAACCGCTATACGATGGGTTTTGCGGCGATTCAACGACCATACATGATTCAGACGCTTTTTAACGGGAAATAAGTATTATATATTTATACTAACCAGCGCAATGCTGTTTTTCAACAAAGATCATCATATTTTTATCATTATATCCATCATGAAATTCTGCTCATCATGGGAAGCCCTGGCATAGCCGTTATACTTCTCCGCGACCGAGGAAATCGACAGCAGCCCCAGACCCTCGCCGGTCTGCTTGGTGGAAAGATACCCATTGGCGCTTTTGCACGCTCTGCCGTCAAAGCTGTTTGTTGAGACGATATACAGGAAGTTGCCCTGCCTTACCTCCACTGACAGCGCAAAGCGGCGCTCTCCCTCCGGCACGGTGCCGCATCCGGCTATGGCGTTTTCCATAAGGTTGCCCATCAGGCTAGATATATCCAGCTCGGATACTGTCAAAGGCTCCGGAATGGATATCTGCCAGAGCGTTTTTATGCCCTGAGAGTCAGCCATGGTCTTATAGTAGTTAAACAAAGCGTTAAGGGCGGTGTTGGAGCAGTAATTTACCGATGCTTCGGCGTCCATACGCTGTTCATATTCCCTGAGATAGGATTTAAGACCGCTAAAATCATCCTTTTCCGCCATGGAGGCGAGGATGTGGACGGACTGCCTGAAATCGTGCCGCATCAGCCTTGTTTGGTTCATATGGTTTTGTAGGGTCTGATACTGCTCCGCCTGCATTTCAAGAATGCGCGAGCGCTGGATTAGCTCCGTATGCTTAAGCATGATGTTTGCTATGTGATAGAAAATAACGTGCAGCAGCAGGAACAAAACAAGCGCAACTATCTCCAAAGCAAGGAACGATGGGAATATTCTGCCAACAAAAAGCATTGGATAGGAATACGGTATCATAAGCAGATTAAATGTCAGCAGAACCAAGTGCACCAACAGCAAAGGATACCACACCGCAGTGTGCGACAGCTGATCCACCAGTCCCGCATATGTTTTAAGGCAGGGATATGCCAGAAGCACCAGAAGAGCAAAGCACAAGGCCAGCTGGAAGAACGCCGCCTGCATGGAAAAGTCCGCCGCTCCGGATTCGGGGTGAAGCCAGGCGTCAAAGGCGTAGGCAAACTGGGAAGGAAAGGTCATTAAGGTGCATACGCCCACAAACACCGACAGTGAACAGCAAAGCCTTACCCTGATACTTCGGTGGTAGTATATAAAGAACAGTGTAAGAGAGGGCATAAAGATATAATTCATGTCGATATTATAATAATATCCCACCCACGCGGCAATGGCGACAAAGGGAATGAAAATTCCAAAAAAGCATAGGGTGGTTTTTGCAAGCGAAAAGCGCAGGCGGTTCCTCATTGGCATATAGCAAAGAATAGCTGAGGGGATAAGCACAAAAAGCTGGGGCAAAAGGGTAAGATATGCTTTTAGCTGTTCGCTCATTTTTCATTCCTCCCCATGTTCTGACGGCGGCGGATGGTTTCAAAGCTGCGGTTCATGACCGCCTGTTCAACAAGCCTTGCTTCCTTTACGCGCATAGGAAGAGCGGCTCCGCCCTGCATTATGCAGCAGCCATCCTCGAAAGAAACTATATGCCCGACGTTCAGGATTATTCCGCGGTTGGCAAGGAAAAACCTGTCATCCCCATCGGTGCGGGCTAAAAACTCTGCGGCGGTCATCCTTTGACGCATTACCATTCCGTCTGTAAGGGTGATATTCAGGTAGTGCCCATCGGTGACGGCGTAGACTATATCCTTCAGAAATACCTGATGCGTTTTGCGCTCGCTTACAAGCTCCATATATCTGTGGCTGGCGGGGATGAGCCTTGCCGCATCGTCGAGCACCTGCTCCAAGCGCTCCTGACTGATGGGCTTGGATATGTAATCGAAGGCGTGGAAGCTGAAAGCCTCGGGCATGAAGTCGCGGCTGGAGGTCAGAAAGACGAGCAGACATTCCGGGTCGACCTTGCGAAGGGCTTTGGCGGCGGCTATCCCGTCGATATCATCCATATAAATATCAAGAAAAACCATTGAAAACCTTTGAGGGGGGTGTTTCCAATTGAAGAAATGAACTCCTTCCCGCCGGAAAAGCAGGACAGCTCTATATGTATATCCCTGCTTTTGCTGTACTGCTGGCAGAGTGATTCCATCTCCCCAAGAAACAGCTTTTCATCATCCACAAGCGCGATTTTCAACTTTGAAGCCCTCCTTCAAAACAGCATTTTTAACAGTATAGCACAAATCCGAAAATTTTGCTATACCCTTTTGCGACATTCCTGCCAGTAAACGCGACGTTCCTGCCAAAATGCTGGACTTTTGGCTTGACGTCTGTTACAATTGCTCTGTACGATAGCGAATGCATATGAATATTTTGTATAAAGGAGATGCTATAAAGTGAATAAAAACAATTCACGCGCAGGCACCAGCGGCATATGTCGGCGGCTTTTAAGCCTTATGCTGGCGGTATGCATGGTGATTTCCATGACCACGGCGGCTTATGCCGAGGATATTTTGCAGGATACCACCCCGGCAGAACCTGCCCCCGAGGTTACAACCCCGGCAGAACCTGCACCGGAAGTTACATCCCCGGCAGAGCCTGCACCGGAGGTTACAACTCCGGCAGAACCTACACCGGAGGTTACATCCCCGGCAGAACCTGCACCCGAGGAAACTACCCCGGCGGAAACAACCCCCACGGAAACCGACACGACCACCGAGGAAACCGACCCGGCAGAAAGCCCGCAGGTTCAGCTTATAAGAGAGCTTATAAGCGCTCTGCCCTTTGAGGTTACCGAGGATAACGCCGACTATGTAAGGGAGCGTTTGCAGGAAATCCTGCTACTTTATTCTCAGCTTACCCCGGCAGAGCAGGAGCTTGTTGATATAACCCCCTGCTATCTGCTTCAGATACAGCTGGATGATATTGATACGGTGCAGACCTTCGGCGGCATTGATGAAGCAACCGCCACACCCGTTACAGCAAGCGACACCGAATGGAACGGCGGATACTATAAGGTTACCGAAGATGTTACTATTCCGAATGATGTAACAGTTAATGGCGATGTTACCCTTATTTTGGGTGAGAGCACCACACTTACGGTTGGCGGTAGTGCGAGTGGAAGTATTATTGTTAATTCGGGAAACAGCATTACAATAAACGGCAATGGAACGCTTATTGTTACCGGGCATGATGGCGCTGCAAGCATTGGCGGCGGCTATAAAAATGTTGGCGGCAAGATTACCATTAACGGCGGCAATATTAATGTAACCTCCACCGCCGGTGCAGCAATAGGCGGTGGGCGTGATTGCGAAGAAAGCCCTCACGGTGATATTACCATTAACGGCGGCAATATTATTGCGGAATCAAAATATGGCGGTGCAGGCATAGGCGGCGCTACTGGACAAAGCTGCGGCAATATTACCATTAACGGCGGCACGGTTATTGCCAAATCAACATATACTACTACGACTGGCGCAGGCATAGGCGGTGGCTCCGGTGCCAACGGCGGAAACATCGTAATCAATGGCGGAACCGTTACGGCGGAAAGCTATTATGGAGCCGGCATAGGCGGCGGTTCATTAAATAATGGGTCAAGCAACGACGGCGGAACTATTACAATCACCGGCGGCACAGTGGTGGCAAGCAGTGATTACGGAGCAGCCATTGGCGGCGGCACAAAAAGTTACAGTACTAAGGAAATCTGCAATGGCGGCAATATAACTATCACCGGCGGCAATGTAACCGCTTCTGGCGGAAAAACCAATCATTATAATTCTTCTATCGCCCCGGATATCGGCGGTGAAGGAGGCAGCTTCAGCACAGGCTCAGACGGTCATGCCATAATAAACGCAAGCAATATCAGCGATACAAGCAATCAGGCTGATTGGAGTGCAATTATATTTGATGGCAATTCCGGCACAGTTTACGGAAACATGACTCTTAACGAAAACTTCATCTTAGAATCCGGCAAAACCCTTACCGTAAACAAGAACAGCAGCCTGACAATTCCGGCAGGTATAACCCTTACCAACAACGGAACAATAGAGGTATATCGTACCAGCCAAATCAACGGCGCTATCAGCGGCAACAGCATAACCATTAAACCCAGTGGTACAGCCGAAAACCCTATTCCGGTTGAATTAAGCACTACCGAATTGAAAGACGACACATACTATGTCGTAGAAACCAACGTTAAAATCCTCAGCCGCATAACCGTAACCGGCAACGTTACCCTTATCCTTAATGAGAACTGCACCCTGACGGCGGCAAATGGCATTGCGGTCAATTCCGGCAGCAGCCTTACTATTGAGGGCAACGGCAGTCTGAACGCGCAGATAACCGACACGGCGACCTACTCCGCCCACGCCGCTATCGGCGCAGACAGCGGCTCGGACGCCGGAACAATCACCATAAACAGCGGCAATATCACCGCCAATGCGATTGACGGCTCGGGCATCGGCGGCAACGGCGGCACTGTAAATATCTACGGCGGCGTTGTCACTGCAAGAAGCGAAAACGGCGCGGGTATTGGCAATAGCAATAGTAATTGTAAGGTATATATCAAAGAAAAAGACAACGTTAAACTAATTGTTTATGCAAGCAGCATCCTATTTAATAGCTATAGCGGCAATAAATCCTATTGGAACGGCATTGTATTTGACAGCGATACTTCCGGCATGGCTTATTCAAAAAATGAACTGACATTTGATTTGGATATTCCGGTCGGAGCAACCTTTACAGTTATCAACTTGAATATGACCAACGCCACTATTACTATTGCTGAGGGCTCACGGCTTAGAGTAAGCAGTAACGGAACGGTCAATATAGATGAGAATTCCCGTATCATCAATAACGGCGGTACGGTGCTGATTAGCGAAGGATGTACAATAAACGGTAATGGCAATATTGAAGGCAGCGGCACATTCATCACACAAAATCTGACCGCCGATATGATACCTGAAACATTTGTATACAGCGGCGGAGACGATCAGAGTACATACATTCATGACACTATTATGAATGACACAACCGTTGAAATATGCGGTCAGCTTTTCGATTTTGACAGCAGTGAATTATATTGGGATATTAACGTAACCCGGGTTGATAATAGCAATCAGTATATAGTTAAGCGCACTTATCAAGACAAAAATTTTGAAAAAACCGTCACCATTGCACAATCCGCCACCGACATAACGGCGAGCAGCGATAGGGCGGAATACACCTACGGCGAAACCATAACCGTAACAGCCAATGCCGCCCCGACAGGCGAAGCCCCGGTTATGCTTGCTTCCACATTCAGCCTGACAGAACCGGTTGCCGACCAGATGGCTATGTTCTACGGCGATACTCAGGTATCGGAAGCGGTTTATGCCGGTGAAGACGGTTCTTATATCATGACCGTTCCGGTAAGCGCACTTGCCGAGCAGAATGCGCCGTATGACGCGCCTATCACCCTGACCGCGAAATTCATCGGCAATGATTTGATGGCGGATGCGGCGGCGGAGTTAAGCGTTACGCTGCATAAGGCAAGCTTAACAATCACCTCCGCAGTAATCGAGGATAAGGTTTACGACGGCGGCGGCATAGCGACTGTTGAAAGCTTTACCTTTACAGATTCAAACGGCGATGAAGTACCGCTTGTTATTAATACCGACTACACCGCAAGCGCAAGATTTACGGATGTGGATGGCAAAGTAGGAAATAGCAAAACGGTGAGGGCACAAGTAGATGAATTTATAAACCCGAACTACAAGCTGGAATATAACGCCATTGATACCACCGGCAACATAACCCCGCGTGTGCTTACGAGCGATGATGTTAGGATTCGGTTCAAGAATGTAGATAATCTCAATCCCTCATACACTTGGGCGGGCGAGGAAATCAGACCGACGATTGAGGTTGAGCTCAGCGAGAGCGGCATAACCATTGACCCGGCGGAGTATACTGTAAGCTATAGCTTTAACGGTGAAGACGGTACTATCTCAACCAGCCAATATAACAAGCCAAGGGTTGAAATCAGAGATGCTGAGGGCGGAAATTATACAATACAGTATACATATGCTAATTTCACAATCATCTGCAACCATGAATTCGGCTTCACCAACGGCGAGTGCAATGTCTGCTCTGCCGG
>CALDFS010000075.1 GCA_937942105.1 uncultured Ruminococcus sp.
TGTTAATGTATCGGCTTACGCCGATGTATTTAAAATCATCGGCGAAAGCCGATACCGCAACCCGAGCGACAGCGAGGACTTCACCGCGAAGCGATTTCACCCGAGCGTAAGCGAGGATTTCACCTGCCCGGCAGGGCAGATTTCACTTCACTATTAGGAGCTGATTTTATATGTGTTCCATAATGGGCTGGCTCAGACCCGATGTTGACATAGAAAAATTCATGCAGGGCTTCTCCGCCACCATCTCACGCGGACCGGATGACTCAAGGATCTGCGACACCGGCTGCGGAGTTCTCGGCTTTCACCGCTTAGCCATAATGGGTCTTACGCCCGAGGGGATGCAGCCGTTTGTCCGCGACGGCGGGTATTTAGTCTGCAACGGCGAGATTTACGGGTTCGAGAAGCTTCGGGCTGAGCTTATCGCAAAAGGGTACAGCTTTAAAAGCGGCTCCGACTGCGAAATCCTTCTTCCGCTCTACCGCGAATACGGCGCGGAGATGTTTAAGCTTTTAGACGCCGAGTTCGCGCTGATACTGTTTGATTCGCACACGCATGAATTCATTGCCGCGCGACCCTATAGGCATACGCCCCTTATATTACGGCTATGACTGCGACGGCTATATGGTTCTTGCCAGCGAGCCGAAAAACCTTGTGGGCTTGACAGGCGAAATCCAGCCTTTCCCTCCCGGATACTATTATAAGGGCGGAAAATTTGTCAAGTATGCCGACATGACCGAGGTTGATGAGTCCCTGCGGGATGAGTCTCTTGAAAAAATATGCGATGGCATCCGCACACGGCTTATTGCAGGGGTAGAAAAGCGGCTTGTTTCTGACGCCAAGGTGGGCTTTTTGCTTTCGGGCGGGCTTGATTCCTCGCTGGTGTGCGCAATCGCCCAGAAATGCTCGGATAAGCCTATACGCACCTTCGCTATCGGTATGGAGGGAGATGCCATCGACCTTAAATATGCCAAACAGGCGGCGGACTACATAGGAAGCGAGCACACCGAGGTATACATGACCCGCGACGAGGTTCTGTCTTCCCTCGAAGAGGTTATAAAGCTTCTGGGCACCTACGATATAACCACCATCCGTGCAAGCATGGGAATGTATCTTTTATGCAAGTGGATTCACGAGAATACCGACATCCGTGTGCTTTTAACAGGCGAGATATCGGATGAGCTTTTCGGCTACAAATACACCGATTTTGCCCCGAACGCAGAGGAGTTCCAGCGGGAATCCCAAAAAAGAATCCGCGAGCTGCATATGTATGACGTTCTGCGTGCGGACAGGTGCATATCGGTAAATTCGCTTGAAGCAAGAGTGCCTTTCGGCGACCTTGACTTTGTGCGGTACGTTATGTCGATAGACCCTGAGCGCAAGCTGAACACCTACGGCAAGGGAAAATACCTTCTGCGCCATGCCTTTGAGGATGGGGAATATCTTCCGCACGACCTTTTGTACCGCGAAAAGGCAGCGTTTTCGGACGCGGTGGGTCACTCGATGGTGGACTATTTAAAGGAGTACGCCGAGGAAAAGTATTCCGACGACGGCTTTGAATGGCTCTGCGCAAAATACTCCCATGCCAAGCCGTTCACCAAGGAATCGCTTTTATACCGCGAGATATTTGAAAAGTACTACCCCAACCAGTCGCAGATGATCGTTGACTTCTGGATGCCGAACAAGGCATGGAAGGGGTGCGACGTGAATGATCCTTCGGCGAGGGTATTGTCGAACTATGGAGATAGTGGGAAATAATGCTATGCAGTGAAATCCGCCTAACGGCGGGTTGCGGTATCGGCTTCGCCGATATATTTTAAATCATCGGCGTAAGCCGATACCTTAACCCGAGCGTAAGCGAGGATTTCACCGCGTAGCGATTTCACCGTGGGCGCAAGCCCACGATTTCACCCGCCCGTTAAGGGCGGATTTCACTTATAAAAAACTTCCCGGCACAAACCCATCTGATTCTGGGCTTGTGTCGGGAAGTTCATTTACATCATTAATTCAGAAACAGGATTACTTTGTCTCTTTATCCGAAAGCAGTGCGCGGATTTCCTTCAGAACATCCAGCTCTGTCTCTGGTGCCGGCTCTTCGGGCTTAGGCTCGGCGGGAGCTTCCTCTTTCTTATGTTCGAGCTTTGCCTTTGCGCCGCCGATGGCTTTAATCATAAGGAATATGCACAGAGCAATAATAAGGAAGTCAATAACCGTGGAGATGAAGCTACCTATCATTATTGCGTTTTCTGCGGTTACGACCTCGCCCGCCGCATCCAGAACGGCTTCTTTAAGTACGATTTTCCAGCTGGCATATCCGCCGCCGCCGGTAATTGCGCTTATGCAGGGCATGATAATGTCGTTAACCAGCGAGGTAACTATTTTTCCGAAAGCGCCGCCGATGATAACGCCGACTGCCATATCCACAACGTTGCCCTTGGAAATCATAGCCTTGAACTCGCTTGCAAAGCTTTTTGCCTTGTTGATTCCGGAGTTTTCTTTCATGATTTTTCTTTCCTTTCCTTTATCTTTTTATCCCGCAGCACAGCGGGATTATTCACAAGATTAATATAGCAGAATCCCTGATAAATTGCAAGATGTTTTTTCTGATTTTTCGGGATTTTCGGCGCGGGAAGAATGCAGAAAACCAATTATCTGCGCAATTGAAGGCAGAGCGTTACCTTGAAAGCTCGCGGGATCTATTGATGCATGCGTCGACCGCTTTTACAATGATATCTTCAAGTCCGCACTCCTCGAACACCTTCACAGCTTCGATGGTGGTGCCGCCGGGGGAGCAGACATTGATTTTAAGCTGCTCGGGGGAATCCTCACTCTCCATGGCAAGCTTGGCAGAGCCTAAAACCGTTTGGATGGCGAAAATCTTGGCGTCCTCCGCGCTCATGCCGTTTTTTACTGCCGCCTTGATAAGCCCGCTAATGAACATATACACGTATGCAGGACCCGAGCCGCTTATGCCGGTAACAGTGTCCATCAGCTCTTCGGGCACCTCTCTTGCCGCGCCGAAGGAGCTGAACACGCTTAGTATGAACCCGAATTCGTCGTCGCTGACGTTTGCATTTCTGCAAAGACCGCTCATGCCCATGCCTGCCATTGCGGGGGTGTTGGGCATTACTCTTATTATTTTAGCTTCGCTTCCGAAGGCGGCTTCGTATGCCTCAATCCGCTTGCCTGCCAAAATCGAGGTTATTACGGCTTCTTTTTTAAGACTTGTGGCGATTTCGCGTGAGATATCACCGAACCCCTGCGGCTTTACAGCTAAGATAACATATTCTGCACCTGATACCGCTTCCGCCGCACTTTCAAAGACGTTTGCGCCCAGCCCGGCGGCGCGCTTGCGGCAAGGCTCGGATTTATCCGCGACCGATATTTCCTCCGGGCGGCAGATGCCGCTTTTGATTATTCCGCTGAGTATGGCGAAGCCCATGTTTCCTGCGCCTATTATTGATAGTTTTGACATTATAAATCATCCTTTCATATGTTCAGGGGCTGAACGTTTTCAACTGCCCCGCATGAATCCGATGTGTACTTTCATGCTTGATTTTGCATATCTCTATTGTATCACAGTAATGCGCAAAAGTAAAGCATCTTGACACACAAATCCGCACACCGATAATTTAACGTGAATTCATGGCATTTCGTCATTAGTATTGCAAAATGAATTGCTCTTGGTCGGATGTTAATATTTTCCCATTTAATTTTTTACTAATTTAAAAAACATATTGACAATCCCGCCTGAAATTTAGTACAATATACTTAAGCAAATATTGCTTTGGCATTACATAATAACGGAAAGGACTGCATAATTATGGAAATCTACAAGGATAAATCAAAATCCTGCGAGGAGAGAGCTAAGGACTTAGTTTCCCGCATGACGGTTTTGGAAAAGTGCGAGCAGCTTAAATATGACGCTCCCGCTATCGAGCGGCTGGGTGTGCCCGCCTACAACTGGTGGAACGAGGGTCTGCACGGCGTTGCCCGCGCGGGCGTTGCAACCATGTTCCCGCAGGCTATAGGCATGGCTGCTTCGTTTGATGATGGTCTGCTCTTCGACATTGCAAACGTTATCTCAACCGAGGCAAGGGCGAAGTACAACGAATATTCCCGCCTTGGCGACAGGGACATCTACAAGGGCCTGACCCTGTGGTCCCCCAACATCAACATCTTCCGCGACCCCCGCTGGGGAAGAGGACACGAAACCTACGGCGAAGACCCCTACCTTACCACCCGCCTGGGCGTAGCCTTTGTAAAGGGCTTGCAGGGTGACGGCGAGGTTATGCGCGCTGCCGCCTGCGCCAAGCACTTCGCGGTTCATTCGGGACCGGAGGCAATAAGGCACGAGTTCGACGCCGTTGCAGACAAGAAGGATTTGGAAGAAACCTACCTGCCCGCATTCGAGGCTCTTGTTAAGGAGGCGCGTGTTGAGGGCGTTATGGGCGCTTACAACCGCACCAACGGCGAGCCTTGCTGCGGCAGCACCTATCTGCAATCCCGCCTGAAGGAATGGGGCTTTAATGGCTACTTTGTTTCCGACTGCTGGGCGATTGCAGACTTCCATATGCACCACCACGTAACCGCGACCGCCACAGAATCAGTCGCGCTTGCGCTTAAGAACGGCTGTGATGTAAACTGCGGCAACACCTACCTGCACCTTTACAAGGCGTATGAAGAGGGTCTTGTCACCGAGGATGAAATCACCGCCGCCTGCGAGCATCTGTTCAGAACCAGAATGAGACTTGGAATGTTTGACGAAACCGAATATGACAAGCTGGGATATATGGACGTTGAAACGCCCGAGCATCTGGCGCTTTCAAGAAAAGCTGCCGAGACTGCATGTGTTCTTTTAAAGAACGACGGCATACTTCCGCTTGATAAATCCAAGATAGACACCATCGCCGTTATAGGACCGAACGCACAGAACATCGGCGCTCTTAGGGGCAACTACTACGGCACAGCTTCGAGATACGAAACCATCCTGATGGGCATTCAGGACGAGTTTGACGGCAGAGTGCTTTACTCCGAGGGCGCGAACATCGTCCGCGAAAAGTCGGAGGGTCTGGCGCTTCCTATGGACAGGCTTGCAGAAGCTAAGGCGGTTGCCGCCAATGCGGATGTTGTTGTGCTCTGCGTAGGCTTAGACGAAGGCTTAGAGGGCGAAGAGGGCGACCAGGGCAACGAATACGGCTCCGGCGATAAGAGAAGCTTGCTTCTTCCCAAGTCCCAGCAGAGGCTGGTTGAGGCTGTTTTAGATGTCGGCAAGCCCACCGTTATCATCCTTGCATCAGGTTCGTCGCTCAACATAAACACCGACCGCGAAAACGCGCTTTTGCAGGCGTTCTACCCCGGCTCTGAGGGCGGCAAGGCGATTGCGGATATCCTGTTCGGCAAGGTTTCGCCCTCAGGCAAGCTGCCTGTTACCTTCTATAAGGATATTGATAAGCTGCCAGAGTTCACCGATTACTTCATGCGCGACCGCACCTATCGCTATGACGATTATTCCAAGAACCACATTCTTTACCCCTTCGGCTATGGATTGACCTATTCTGATATCAGGGTTACCGCCGCCACTGTTAAGAAGGATGGCGATACGCTTAAGGCAGATGTTACCTTAAAGAACAGCGGCAAGGCAGGCTCGGATGTTGTTGAGGTTTACTTCAAGTCTTCTTCAAAGGACGCTGTAAGAAATCAGGCTCTGTGTGCCTTCAAGAAGGTTGCTCTTGGCGAGGGCGAGGAGAAGACGATAACCGTTGACATCCCGCTTAAGAACCTTACCGTTGTCAACGACGACGGCGTTAGATATCTTGATAAGGACGCTGAAACGATTCTTTACTTCGGAACCTCTCAGCCGGATGAGCTGAGCGTTGAGCTGACCGGAAAGAAGCCGATTGAGGTTAAGTTCCCCGGCGGAAGCTTCTGATAATTGTGCTTTCGTATAGCCTGTTGATATTGATTTAAACTAATAATCCCACTCTTTGGCTAATCACTGAAGGGTGGGATTTTTCATTTTATAATGAGTGCTTTTCTCGCCATTTCGGACACATACACCTCGTCGGCAGGGTTCTTTCGTGCCAAAAAGCGGAGCCGCGATGCCTTTTCGCTCAGCTCGGCACACCGCCGGGCGTGCTCGCTTATCTTGGAAAGGTCGGCTAAAGAGGTTGAAATCGGAATAGTCGCGCGGCGCTTGCACTCCGCCAGAATCTCCAGCCCTCTTGCATTCGCCGCCAGCACCCTTGCATAGGGCGGGGTTTGAACATCAGCGGCGGTTATGCCAAGGGCTATCGCCAGAACCGCCCTGCGCACCCGCGCGTGGGTGACGTTGCGCGCCTTTGCTGCGTCATAAAGTGCGCTGAGGCTTCGCGCAGTCATGGCGCTTTTGATGATTCGCTGACCTATTCCGCCGCCGGTGTAGGGCGCAGAAAGAGTCTCATCGGAAGAAACCATTGCCAGCCGCCATAGGATTGCGCCCTCGATTCTTTCGATGCCCGATACGTCGTTTTGGTCGTAAACGTATCCTAAAAAATCGCCAACGTCCCCGCCGGCAAGCATTTTTTCACGCAGGTAGGAGGCGGAAGCATAGCCGCCGCAGGGGATCAACCCGTCGTGAACGGCGGTTCTTTTTATGGCTATGGGGGATATTCCGCTGCCGCGCATCGCACGGATATATTCAAGGGCAAGCACGTTGTTGGGGGTGGAAAGTATCTCCCCGAAGCCTTCACCAAGCCGGTTAAGAGCCTTGGCGAGCGCCTGCGGGTAGGTCAGCCCGGCGGACCTAAGGCGTTTAAGCTCGGCCTTATCTATTTTTTCAAGATACTCCGCACAGCGGCAGAGCGCCCGGGT
>CALDFS010000076.1 GCA_937942105.1 uncultured Ruminococcus sp.
CGGCAGCGTATACAGCATATATAACATCTATTTTGACGATGACAGCAACAGCGTCATCCGCCGCTCATCCGAAAAGCCGAAGCCAAAGTTCAAGGAGAAATTCAGAATACGTTCCTACGTTATCCCCAAGGATGAGGACGATGTATTTCTTGAAATAAAGCGCAAGGTTACAGGCGTTGTGGTAAAGCGCCGCGTAAGACTTACATATGCCCAGGCAAAGGCATTCATATATCATGGTGAGCGCCCGGAAACAGACGATTACCTTGTAAATCAGGTCTTAAACGAAATAGAATACTACTTCGAGCGGAACAAGGTTAAGCCGGCGCTATATTTAAGCTATGAGCGAATAGCCTTCTTCGGGGCGGATGACCCGGATTTCCGCGTCACCTTCGACAGGGCAATAACCACGCGGAGGTACGACCTTGAGCTTTCACTTGGCTCCTACGGCGAACAGCTTCTGAACCCCGACGAGGTGCTTATGGAGATAAAGATATCGGGCGCCATACCCAAATGGTTCGCCGACATTCTTGCCGAGGAAAAAATATACATGACAAGCTTTTCAAAGTACGGCAGTGAGTATTCGCGATATCGTGGGCGCGAGTTTTTGCACGTCTGCGACAGAAAAAATATCGCGGAAAATTAAAATAAGCTTAACGGGCACAGCCTGAACGGATTATATTCAGCATGAAAGGAACGATTACAGCAATGATGGACTTTCTTTTTCCGAGCATAGCTTCGGTTAATATGACAGTGGGTGGGGTTCTTACCAGCCTTGCAATAGCCTTGGCTTTGGGGCTGCTTCTGAGCGCAGCATACATCTTCTCGCGCCGTTCAAAGGGGTATATATCCACCTTTCCGGCGGCAATGGTAATGCTGGCACCGCTGATGGCCGGAGTCACCATCATCATAAATTCAAATGTTGCAACGGCTATATCCCTCGGCGGAGCGCTGGCACTTCTGAGGATCAGGAGCTACCCCAAGGACACTGCCGACATTGTAAGCTTGCTTTTCTCACTGATAATCGGCATAGGCTGCGGAACCGGCTATTATGGTGTTACAATCATCTTAACTGTTGCCCTATGCGCTGTAATGGCTGTGCTTGGAGTTACGCGATTCGGGATTCCCGGGCAGAATCACCTGCTGCTTAAAATAACCGTGCCTGAGGACTTGAATTTCGACGGTGCTTTTGATGGCGTTCTGGATAAATTCACCGACGAATACACTCTTAAGGAGATAAGAACGACCGACTTCGGCGCGCTCTACGAACTGAGGTACAACGTGATTCTGCCCAAGGACTGCGACCGCCGCGAATTTATAGATGAAATCCGCGCCCGCAACGGCAATTTGGACGTTATACTTGTTTTGCAGGAGTTTGACAGCCCCAAGAGGTAATTTTCAGCAGAATTAAAAGAAGTTTTTATGGTTTAGATATTGACAAACCGCCCGATTTGTGGTATTATACTGTAGCTGCGATAAATCCACGGAGAGGTATCGAAGCGGTCATAACGAGGCGGTCTTGAAAACCGTTTGCCCA
>CALDFS010000077.1 GCA_937942105.1 uncultured Ruminococcus sp.
GGGGTAAAGCTTCCCGCCATGGGTCTTGATATATTCGTTCTCGAAATCGGTGCAGGCACGCATTATCTCCACCGCTTTATCGCGCTCATAGTTCGAGAAGAACACAACCGCTATTTCTTCAAGGGTTCTGCCCATCTGCGAGCGCATCATATCGCCGGTTATCCTTTCGGGCAGCCCAAGCTGTGAAAGCTTGACGTTGAAGCTTTCGGCTACAACGTCGGAAGCGTCCCAAAGTGTACCATCAAGGTCGAAAATCAGAGCTTTTTTCATAATATGATCGTCCTTTCACAAGACTGCTGTAAACGGCTGCTCAACCGTCCAAAAAGCCGCAAAAAGCCAGGGAAAGCCCTGACTTTTTGCATTTAACAAATTATTTTAGTCGACATCCTCAACAACTTCAGCCTCGGGAGCGTTCTTTACAACCGACTCGATGCCGTTGCGGCAGCTTGCCATAGCCTTATAGCCTTCGCTTACGGCAATGACCTGACCGTTGGTTGCCTTAAGGCGGAAGCGGAACTCCCCTGCCTTATCCTCATAAATTTCAAACTTGGGGTTCTTAACAGTTTCGTAGCCCTCAACAGTCTGATCCTCGATGTTTGCAGCGGGAGCATTCTTCTTTACGCTTGCAACGCCGTTGCGGCAGGCGTCTAAGGATGAATAAACCTCAGAGGTAGCAATAACCTCGCCATTGGAAGCCTTCAGGTCGAACTTAACGCCGGTATTTGTGTTGCGGATAACAAATTTGCCCATTTTTATCGTCCTTTCTTGTTTTATCTGCGGCTTAGCCGTCAGCTGCTTATTAGTAATAATATAATAGCATATAAAAACGCAATTTTCAATAGAAATATGCGAAAAAATCGGTTATTCGGGCGCTATCCGCTTTTTTGCAGATGCATCATCTTCCCACAATTCCAAAATCAGGGCTTATGCTCAACGGTGCCATCCTTCTGCTGTCTTGAAAAATACTCGTGTGTGACCTCTTTAATGCGGGATACGCCGTTAAAATCCCATTTTGCAAGATTATCTGCCAGCCATCCGCATGGAAACTCGGGACAAAGACCGCAGAAGCTTACATTATGCTCTGCGCAGCAAAGAAAAATCCTACAGCCGTTCTGCCACATGCTTACGCATCTGCCGCCATTTGCAAGGCAGCCGCAGCACTCACCGGTTTTATAGCAGCGGCAGTGCCGGCAGTTTCCTCCGCACGGAGTCACCTGCTTAAAATCTATGTTGATATTCATAATAATAGCTTTAAGCTGTTCAAGGTTGGTTATGGTATAGTCCTGCCCGTAGTCGGGATGGCAGCCGGCGGAAGCTCTGTCAATAAGCACACTGCGGCAGCCGAAGCGCTTTGCAGTCTCTATATCCTTAGGCTCATCGCCTATCATGATGATCTCATCAGCGTCCGCGCCGAGTTCCTTTGATATTATTTCCAGCCCGCGCGGATTGGGCTTTCTGAACCCGCATGACACTGACGACACATATATATCAAAAAAGGGCAGAAGCTGTGCAAAATAGCTCTTATGCAGCTCATCGGGCATACCGGTTGCAACATCGGTCAATGCGCCGACTTTCAGCTTATACCTGCGCAGGTTTTTTAGAAGGTCAATAGTTTCGGGATATATGTAGGCTTTAAGCTTCATTGAATCGAAAAATGCTGATATGACCTTTGAAAGCTCAGGCTTGCACCGCCATTCGCTTATAACATCGGCAA
>CALDFS010000078.1 GCA_937942105.1 uncultured Ruminococcus sp.
ATCGCGATTTTGTGCCTGCGGGAATCCACAAACAGTTTGGTATCGCCGTCTGAGGATATTTCCTTAAACCCTAAGCTTGATTCGCTTTTGCACAAGGATAGACCGTTTGCAAAGCCGCCGGGATAGGCGTCGCCCAAAATTTTTATTTCGGGATAGATCTTCATTGCTTTCACCTCTATGATGACTATACCTTTACTATATTATATTCCCGCCGGTTAAACAATGACTGATTGTGATGGGTTGTTGATGGATTGTGAGATGGCACTGGCGAGCGGAAATAATTGCCGTGAAATATTTATCTTGGGTATTGACATTATAATATTAAACGGTTATAATATAGTTATAATATTGCTATGAAGCTATAGGGAGGTATCATTATGATTATAAAGCCGTCGGCCGCAATAAGACAAAACTATAATGAAATCGCGGATTTGTGCAGAAGAACGTCGGAGCCTGTTTTCCTTACAAAGAACGGTGAGGGCGATTTGGTTGTTATGGATATGGAGACGTATAACCGCAGAGAGCTGTTGTATAAGATTCGCGAGGAGCTGCTTGCGGTCGAACAGGACAGGCGAGAGGGTATAATGGGCTGTACAGTGGATGAATTGGGCGAATATCTCGACAAAATTATTGAAGAGGAATAAAGAATGTCCAACGGTAAGAAGTATAAGGTAATTGTTTCTGAAAGAGCCAAGCAAATGCTTGGTACTCACATACGGTTTTTGAAGCAGGTCAGTAAGGAAGCCGCATTTGCAAAGAGGAAAGAGCTAACGACCACAATAGGTTCATTATGCTATATGCCGACTCGGTACCCATATGTAGACGGTGAAGGCATTATTGACGCTCGGAAGTATCACAAAATGTATGTAAAAAATTGGTATTTAATTCTTTATAGAATCGAAGATGATACAGTATATGTGGATAATATTCAAGACTGCCGTCAGGAAAATCGAGATTTTCTCAGATAATCGTTTTAGCGTGGCTAAGAGGGTATCGCTATGAATACGGACGCAGATTATAGAAAAAAGAAAACGCTCGAGTTGTGTGGAAAGCTGTTTGCCGCCGAACGTGATTGGCGAACGGTAAAAAGGGCTATACCGTTGAGGAGGTTGTCGCGCATATGAGACAAGCGATTAAAGACGCGGCATCTGGCAAGTCGGGGCTCACCGACGAGGAAATAAACGCTTTTCTTGAGGATTACGGTAAGATTATATAAGAAAAACCGTCGCTAATAAAACAGCGGCGGTTTTCGCATATTCTAGCCCATAAATCCTAAATCAGCAGACAAATCAGCCCGGAGCAGCCCTCGTTGATGATTCTTTCCACTGCCTCGCGGAGCTTTTCACGCGCGTCGTCTGGCAGGCGGTAGAGCTTGGAATGAAGCCCCTCGCTGACAAGCTCGGAGAGCGACTTTCCGAAGATGTTTGCCTCCCATATCTTTGACGGGTCGTCTTCAAAGTCGTTGAGAAGATAGTCAATAAGCTCCTGCGACTGCTTCTCGGTTCCGACAATCGGCGCGACCTCCGCGCTGATGTCCGCCTTGATAAGGTGGATTGAGGGCGCGTTCGCCTTTAAGCGCACGCCGTATTTTCCGCCCTGGCGGATTATCTCCGGCTCGTCAAGGGTCAGCTCATCCTCAGCGGGCATAACAATTCCGTAGCCGATTTCCTCGACCTGCCTAAGCGCCTCCGAGAACTTCTCGAACCGCTTTTTAAAGCTTACAAGCTCCAAGATTTTTGGCATAAGCTCATCCTCGCCGGAAAGCTCCAAGCCGGTTTCTTCGCTTAGTATCCTGTAAAACAGCTGATTGTCAAGGCTTACCGAAAGCTTGCAGACTCCGCTGCCCAAATCGATAGAGCTTACCGCCGAGCCGGTGACGTCCCCAAGCTCGGAAATTGCGTTTGCCAGCGTTGAGATATCGCGAATCAGCCGAACATCTGCCGCCGCCTTCTTGATGCCATCGAACAGCTCGGTTTTGAGCCAGTGACCCTTTTCAAGCGAATTCACCCACTTGGGCATGCTTACGTTGATTTCCTTGACAGGGAAGGCGTACAAAAGTTTGGCAAGGATTTCAAGGATATCCTCCTTGCTCATTGTAAGGCAGTTTACCGGTATAACCGTTACGCCGTAGTCCGCTTCCATCGCAGAGCATAGCGAGCGTGAGGCTTCGCTTACCTCGTTTTCCGTATTCATAAGCACCACAAACGGCTTGCCAAGGCTTTTTAGCTCTTCTATAACTCTTTGCTCGCATTCGGCATATTCGTCTCTGTCAAGTCCGGTAACGCTTCCGTCCGAGGTGACGACTATTCCCACCGTTGAGTGCTCGGTAATGACCTTCTGCGTGCCGATTTCCGCCGCCATGTTAAAGGGAATTTCCGAATCGAACCAAGGTGTGCGAACCATCCTTGGGGCTTCGTTTTCGATGTATCCCAAAGCGCTGGGAATGATGTAGCCAACGCAGTCTATCATCCGAACGTTTACGGTTGCGATATCGTCCAGGGTGACGGCTACAGCCTCCTCGGGGATGAATTTAGGTTCGGTGGTCATAATCATTTTTCCTGCGGATGCCTGCGGAAGCTCATCAACGGTGCGCTCCCGCATATATGGCTCACGGATGCAGGGGATAACAAGATTCTCCATAAACCTGCGTATAAAGGTGGATTTTCCGCTTCGGACGGGTCCCACCACGCCGATATAAATGTCGCCGCCGGTTCTTTCGGCTATGCTTTTGTATAAGTTGTCAGTAGTCATGCAGCTCGCTCCTTTAGTCTACAATGGGAATCAGAATCATTCTGGCTTCGCTCAGGCGTTCGCAGTCAAGCTCGTTTTCCTCGGTTATGGCCCGAAGAGATGCGCGGCATCTCTTCGCAATGTTCCAAGGCTCCTCGCCCTTTTCGGCGTAGTATAGCTTGATTGCGGTGTCCCTGTCACACTCGACCGGCTTGGTTTCGTCAATAGCAATGCCGCTTATGAAGCTTTTTTGGCAGTCCTCAAACAGATATCCGGTTATCTTAATTTCCGTGCTGATTTCAAGGGCGTTTGAGGATGTTAGGTTGAAGGACGCCGAATTGACGATAGCCCGCGCCTCCGCTCTGACTGACGCCTGTGCGGCGCTTCCGGGCAGCTTGTGTTCAAACTGTTCTGCGGCTTCAAGGTATATTGTTCTGCCGGATTCGTTCTTGGCGTAGGCAAAAAAGTTGATTCTTCCGCGAAGCATAGCCGTGCCGTCCTTTTCGATGGCGCTGGTTATCCTTCCGACCTCAGCCCCAGCAAGTATTACCGATGATATTTCGCCATCGTAGTAGGTGAGTGATACCTTCTGCCGGTGGCTCTCGTTTATCGGTATCGGCACACATTCAATTGTTTCGGTCGATGATTCCAGCGAGGTTTCGCATAGGGTGGAGAAAGCGTCCGTTGCAAGCTCCGCACTTTCAAATCTCATTGCAAGAAGGCTGATTTCTATTCCAAGCTCGCAAGATACGCTCGGGTTTTCGTTCTTTGAGGACGGTCTTACATCGCAGCTGACTGCGTTGGCATCCAGAATCACGTCAAACCGCTCATCCAAACCTTCTATATCCGATATCTGCGAGAAGGGAATGCTGAATTTTATGCTTTCAGGCTCGCCCGAATCTTCGGGGACGTACAAAAGCGACACCTCTGCTTCGCCCTTGGTCAGAAGCTTGCCCGAAAGAATCTTCTTTTCAACGCTTATTACCGAGCAGTCGGCGCGCAGAACGGTTTTTACCTGCGGGCGCGCAAGCCCAAGCTCAACATCATCGGCAACGGTTATGCGCTTGGTAACTGCAATGCGCTTGGAGGGGTAGGTTATAAGCGACTTTTTGAGCTGGATTCCTCCGCCGCTTGCTTCACTTACTGCCTGCTTAACCTCGTCTGCGGTTACGCATATGGCTATTGAGATGATACCGCGGATATCCACCCTGCGCTTGTTGACGACCCGGCAGCTGGCGCTTTCGGTGTATGGGCAGATGCTGACGCGCGAAGATTTTTCCGATGATGGTATCTCTAAGCTTTTTCCGTAGCTCAGGGTCTGCTCGACTGCGCTTACCTCGCCGGATTCGCTTAGGTAGGTCAGTCTTACAAGGGCTGTAAGCTCATATTCCAGCTTGCCCTGACCAAGGGTGCGCTTTGTGATTCCCGGAAGAATTTTAACGCAGAGCACCTTGAATATCTCCGGGCAGTAGTCTGGAAGGATATAGTCAAGCTCCGCCGACTGCTGAACCGTGCCGTCGTAGAGGGTCTTTGCGACGGTGTAGTTTTCTTTTGAAAGTTTATATTCCATATTGTGCCTCCATATCACGCTGTATTGTATTACGTTCAATGTATATTCAGCTTGTTTACTATTAATAACCAAGCTTGAAAAGTTTTTTGTGGCTCTCGCCTATTATCATGAAACACCGTGCCTTTTCCCCAATATCACTTGCATTTTTCCCATCAATGCTGTATAATCATGAATAATAAATATGATAAGGACTGATATAAAATGCCCGAAAGAGCAATAATGACCGCAATAGGCGAAAACGGCGAAATCATTGACTGCGATGTTTTGTTTACCTTTAAAAACACCGCAACCAACCGCTGTTACATAGTCTACACCGAAAACACCACCGACGAAAAGGGCGATACCGAGGTTTACGCCTCCATCTTCGACCCTGACGACAAGACCCTGACTCTTCACCCCATCGAAACGGAAGAGGAATGGGTGATGCTTGAATCCAAGCTTCGCGATTACGAACGTTCTAAACAAGAAAACGGAGGAAACTGACATGAAAACCGAATATAGAAACATCCTTGCCGAAATCGGCATACCTCAGGCTGAAATCAGCAAAAGGATTGAATCCGCCTTTAACACCATGTTCTACGGCTCGGAGGATGTGCGCATATATCACGACGTAGACCCCGATATGGGATATATGGAGGATACCGGCAATGTTGACGCCCGCACCGAGGGAATGTCCTACGGCATGATGATGTGCGTTCAGCTCGACAAAAAGGAGACTTTCGACAGAATCTGGAAATGGTCGATGACGAATATGTATATGCATGATGGCAGAAATGCCGGATATTTCGCGTGGTCGTGCGCTCCCAACGGCAAGCACAACGCCGAAGGTCCCGCACCCGACGGTGAGGAATACTTCGCGATGGCGCTGTTCTTTGCCTCCCACCGCTGGGGCGACGGCGAGGGGATATATAACTACTCCGAGTGGGCAAGAACCATCCTGCGCGACTGCATCCACAGAAACGGCGAGGGCGACAAGCCCGGCTCCACCATGTGGAATTTAGAGAATAAGCTTATAAAGTTCGTCCCCGACTGCCCGTTTACCGACCCTTCCTACCACTTGCCGCACTTCTATGAGCTGTTTTCACTCTGGGCGGATGAGAGGGACAAGGACTTCTGGAAGGAAGCGGCGGACGCCAGCAGAAAATATCTTCACTCCGCCTGTCATCCCGAAACAGGACTTTGCACCGACTACAGCGAGTTTTCCGGCGCAAAGCTTACAAACCTTCACTGGAACAAAATGCACAGCCGCTACTATTCCGACTCCTACCGCACCGTTATGAACATCTCGCTTGATTCCGAGTGGTACGGCGTGGACGGATGGCAGTCTGCGAACAACGCCCGCGTCCAGCGGCTTTTCGAGAGCTTGGGCGATAAGTGGGACAACGTGCTCGAACAGAACGGCGATATAGTGGACGAAAAGGTCATGCACCCAACGGCAGTGATAGCCTCGAACGCGGCGGCATCTTTAGCAGTCCTCAACGGCAACCCAAGTGATGATGAGCGCGCCTTGGCACAAGAATTCGTCCGCAAATTCTGGAAAACCCCATTAAGAGAGGGCAAACGCCGCTATTACGACAACTGCCTTTATATGTTCGCTTTGCTGATGCTCAGCGGAAATTATAGGATATGGTAAGGCAAATTTAAATTAAATCTTTTTGGAGGGATTCAGCGTGATACTCTGCATTGTATCAGCTCCGTGCAAGGTTTGAGGATATTGCATGGAGGAATTTCCCAAGTCCTCGGACTTTGCTTTCGGATTATAATACTAATTCTGCGTAAAAGTGTAAAAGGACTGCACAGATAGCTCGAATTGAATAGCCACAAACAGCTATAAGATACGTGTTACACCCATTTTTGTTGATTTTTAAATGGAAATAAAAAATAATGGCAGCGCAAAATGACGCAATATAGCGCAAAATAGCGCAGCAATCGCGCAGGCAATATGAGGATAAATCAATGTTGCACTACACTGGTCTTATACTTTTTTGGGGCGCTTTTTAGAAGGAATTAGTATAAAATTATACTAATTAAAGGAGCAAAGTCAATAATGAAAGCAAAACAATTACGACCCTATTTACTGCTTTGGAGCACTCAGGCGCTTTCAGCCCTCGGAAGCGGCATGACAAGCTATGCGCTGGTGCTCTGGCTGTATTTAAAAAACGGTTCCGCGCTCGAAACCGCGCTTTTGTCGGTCTGCTCGTATGCGCCGTATGTTATAATGAGCATCTTTGCGGGTGCTTTGAGCGACCGATGGAACAAAAAGCTCACCATGCTTGTCTGCGACCTTTTAGCCGCCGTAAGCACGGTTGCGGTCTTTGTGCTGATAAAGGCTGACGCCCTCAGCGCGTGGCATCTCTACATATTAAACGCCCTGAACGGGCTGATGAACACCATCCAACAGCCGGCGAGCGAGGTTGCGGCGACCATACTAATCCCGAAGGAATATTATCAGAAGACAAGCGGGCTGCGCTCATTTTCGCAGTCGCTCAATTCGATTCTTACCCCCATCTTGGCAACCGCACTTTTCGCCTTCGGCGGGATAGATACGGGAATTGCAGTAGACCTTGTAACCTTTGCCATAGCGTTTGTGGTTCTGCTTCTGCTAATAAAGATTCCCGAGGACATGGGAAGTGAGCAGACCCAAGAAGGACTGCTTGATTCCGCCCGTCAGGGGCTTGCATGGCTGAAAAAGAACCCGCTGATACTTACTTTG
>CALDFS010000079.1 GCA_937942105.1 uncultured Ruminococcus sp.
AAAGCCCATTATCTTGCCGCTGTCCTCGAAATTAGCGGGAATTAAAAAATCGTTCAATATTGTTTCCTCCTTTCTTTCTGCAACAAAAAAAGCGACTCATATTGAATCGCTTTAATTCTCTTTATATAAGCCAGCCATAGTCCTGTCTGCAATCTAAGACGTAATCAATATACACAGTATCGTCAATTATCTGATAGATTAACAAATATCTTTTACTGACCAGCTTTTTCCGATATTTATTGGGCGGGATATATTCGTCATTAAGCCACGGATACCCCTCCGGCATATAGTCCAAAGACTGCATTTCCTTAATCAGCTCCGCCTTTAGCTTTGCGGCGGCATTAACGCTGACCTGTGCCAAAAACCGCACATGAGATGCAAGCATTGACATTGCCTTATCGGATATGATTACCTTATATCTTTTATCCGACATTCTTAGCCTCCCGTATTATCGAATCAAGCATATCGCTCGCTTCATCTACTGTATAACCTTTTCTGCCTCTGATTCTATCCTCTTCCGCCGCCAATAATTCCTCGCGCAGCTTCAGCATTTTCTCACGTCTTGAATATACCTCAATATCCATTACAACCAAATCACCCTCGCCGTTTTTTGTTAAAAACACAGGCTCTTTGCTTGTTTTGCATAAATTAGAAATATCATTGTAGTTTTTTCTTATTGCCGCTGATGGTCTGATATTCATAAAAACACCTCCTGTTGTAGTATTAAAATATCCTTATTATATTCTTATTATACTACAACATTAGATCATTTGTCAATTATTTTTATGATAATCTGCCAAATCCATATAGATGACTGCGCCAATAGCTTGTATCTATTGATGTGTACTGAATGGGCGAGCCGCAATGCAGCATTCGATTTTGCCCTACATATATGCCGATATGAGTTACCGTTTCGCCCGCATTGTACGTTCCCTGAAAGAATACTAAATCACCGGGCTTCGCTTCGCTTGCCGATACCCTCGTACACTGGTTATATATCCCCTGCGCTGTGGTTCTCGGCAGGTTATGTACTCCGCTGTGCGTATATACCCAGCAGACAAAGCCCGAACAGTCAAAGCTTGTTGACGGTGATGAGCCGCCGAATACATACGGATAGCCGAGATATTTCTCCGCTTCATTTATAAGCTTCGCAAAGGTGGCGTCATTATATGCCTCCGACGGTATTCCGTTATTCGTACCGCCCGCTATTATAGGCAAATCGGGGTTATTGCTTGCCTTAGCCTGTCGTATGGTATTTACCATAAGCGTTACCCAATTCTTTTGGTCATCGTCAAAGCCATACTCGTTCATTACTTCATCTGGAGTTTTGCCCTGCATTTTCTCGGACGAAATAGAGCTTTGCGACATTTGCATTATATCCTGCTTATTGTTTACCGCGTCTATGGATATGAGCCATAGTTTGTCCTCCTCGCTCAAATCGGTATCATCATAACAGGACATAAGATAATTTGCGTGTTCGTGCCTTGCCATAAGCTCGGTATCTTTCAAACTTCCCCAGTTGAATAGCACCTGCGGAAGTGAAAAAATAACTAAAATTGGAATCATAACTATGAGCATTATTGCCGCTATAATCCCTGCTATGACTTTAGGCGATAACAGCTTTGTCGCACCGCTTGCCACCGCTAAGAAATCCGCCGTAACAGCACCGCGCACAAGC
>CALDFS010000080.1 GCA_937942105.1 uncultured Ruminococcus sp.
CCAGCCACACCGCCGCAAGGGCTTCGACATGGATAGCCACCGGCGACCATCTTGCCGACGAAACCTTCACCCCCGAAAAGGTCATGACAAGCTGGTACTTCTTAAACAGCCTTGAAACCTGGGGCGAGGCAGGAACAAGAACAATCGTGTGCATAGGCGACTCCATCACCGACGGCGCAAGCTCCACCACAAACGCCTTTGCAAGATATTCCGATGAGCTGACCCGCAGACTTCAGTCGAGCGACGCCACCAAGAACATAGCAGTCGCTGCCAAGGGCATAGGCGGAAACGCTGTTTTCGGCGGTCTTGGAACCGCCTGCAAGGACAGGTTCGACAGAGACGTTATCAACGTTCCCGGTGTTAAGTACTGCATTGTTTTGATAGGCATAAACGATATCGGCTACGAAAGCGAGGATATGTCCGATAAGATCATTGAAGAATACAAGGTGATGATCGACAAGTGCCACCAAAACGGCATTAAGATCTACGGCGGAACCCTTACCCCCATAAAAGGAAGCGGCTACTATTCCGAGCTTCACGATGAAACAAGAAAGAAGCTGAACGAATTCATCCGCTCCGATAAGTCCGGCTTCGACGGCTTCATCGACTTTGATGCAGCTTTAGCCGACCCTGCCGACCCCGACAAGCTTGATGACCAGTACGTATCCGTCTGGAACGACTACCTCCACCCCAACGATGCAGGCTACTGCAAGATGGGCGAGGTTGCTTATGAATATCTTAAGGATATTGTAGCTGAATAAACACTAATCCCCTGCTCTTGCGATAAGAACAGGGGATTTTTATGCCTAGACTTGGGTTTATTCAAGATTGAGTCTTCTCTTCAAGAATAGCGTGGTCAGCGCGGTATAAATCGCGGCGAAGATGGCTTGCAGTGCGATCGAAAGAATCAACGAAAGCGCAAAAGCGTTCTGATACTGCTCAAAATTCTCAAAGTGATAGTCGATTCCTTCCGAGGTGATAACGGACATTAAAATGCTCTCGACAGTTGAGAAGGCTATTACCAGCCCGATGGAGATAAGCGCCTTGCATTTGTTGAAGGAGTAGCCCATCGACATTGCGGAGTATATCATAGAATAGCTCTTTAAAATTGACACTAACATAAGTATGATAGTGAGGACAAGGTTGAGCCAGCCGCTTGCGCTCAGCTGCATAAGCGCCCCGAAGATGTCGGCGATATCCTCAAAAGCTTCCGCTATATACATTCTGTTCGACAGCACTACGCAGAGCAATATGCACACAACGGCAACAATCGCCGAAAGTATCTGGAAAACAAGCGAGCAAAGAAGCTTTGCCATTACGTTTGAAAGAGGTTTTACAGGCAGGGTGTTCATAAGGTAGCCTTCCTTGCCTAAAAGGTTCACCTTAAACCGCCTTATTGCGAATACGAAGCTTAAAAGCATCGATGCAAAGAGCAAAAAGAAGAAAATTATGATTACTAATACACTAAGAACGGCGATTATAGTCTGACTTGTGTTTGATACTACATCAGGGGTAATTGCCATTGCCCCTGCCGACAGAATGCTCATTATTATTGCCGCTCCGAATACCGGAAAAATCACCCTTGCGCAGGCTTTAAACTCATATTTGAACAATTTTCCTAACATCTGAATTCCTCCCTGAAAAGCGAGTCAACGCTCATGCCGCGCTGGTCGCGAATATTATCCACAGTATCATTTAGCACAATGCTGCCATTCTTGATGAAGAATACCTCGTCAAGAATCTTCTCAACGTCCGAAATAAGGTGGGTTGAGATAACCACCGCCGCTTCGGGGCTGTAGTTTGAGATTATCGTGTTCAGGATATAATCGCGGGTGGCGGGGTCAACTCCGCCCAAAGGTTCATCTAAAAGATACAGCTTAGCCTCGCGGCTCATGGTCAGAACAAGCTGAACCTTTTCCTTGTTGCCCTTTGAAAGAGTCTTGAATCGCTGGTTTTCGTCAAGATTCAGGCTTTTAAGCATATCCTTTGCCTTTTCCAGCTTGAAATCAGCATAGAAATCGCTGTAAAATCTCAGAAGCTCCTTAATTTTCATCCATTCCGGAAGCGTAACGCAGTCGGGCAGGTAGGATATATCTCTTTTAGACTGCACCCCGATTGGATTGCCGCAAATCGTTATCTCGCCCGAGGTGGGAGTTAAAAGACCATTTGCTATTTTAATAAGAGTAGTCTTTCCGCTTCCGTTTGGTCCTAACAGCCCGACTATTTTGCCGCCTGTTATTTCGATATTGACATCATTCAGCGCCTTTAAAGCGCCGTAGCTTTTACACAACCCTCTGCATTCCATCACAGCGTTGCTCATACTAAATCATTCCTTTCTGATTTTCCCTTATTGAAGCCGTGCTTATGAGGCTTCGTTCATGCTTTCAAGAAGCTTTATTGCAGCTTCCCTGCCATATCCGATTTTCTGCATACTGCTCAAAAAATCGGAAATGCTCCTTCGGGCTATTTCAAGCTTTGCGCTTTGAATTATGCCCACATCCTCGGTAACAAACCGCCCGCTTGTGCGGTTTGAGGACATAAGCCCCATGCGTTCAAGCTCGGACAGCGCGCGCTGCATTGTGTTGGGGTTCACACCTGCGGCATATGCAAGCTCCCGCACGGGCATGACCTTCTCACCCGGGCTAAGCTCACCCGAAACTATGAACAGCTTCATCTGCTCGATTATCTGAGAGTAGATAGGTCGGTCATCTGAAAACTCCCATTTCATTATCTTCACCTCCGCCTGTCAGTATTATTGTATTAATGGCTTAGTACAATAATACTACATGATTATAGTTTTGTCAATAGGTTTTGCAAAAAAATTCGCAGACATTCAAAAAAAATCTCCATGTCTGCGAATTATATTGTATTTTTTCGGGATAAATCAGGCTTCTGAAGGATAAACAAGTCCCCACTCGCGGCGTAAGCTGTCCATTATCTTCATAACGCCCGCCGTTCCCTCCAGCGGGACTTTTTTGCTCTCGGCAAGACCGTCACTAAGGCAATTCTGCGCCTCGATGATCTCATACTCATAGCCGTTGCAGGGGTGGGGCGTAACGCTCTCCTTAACAAGCTTGCAGGATTTATCATAGAGCCTTACAGCTGCGGTGCAGTGGAACCACGGGTCAAAGGCTATTCTGCCCTTGGTGCCGACTATAACCGCGCGGTTATCGTTGTCAATATCGAATCCCGCGATGAAGCTTGCGTAGGCGTTTTTGTACTTCATTATTACCGTTTCGTTCAGGTCGATGCCCATGTCGATGTTCACCGCCGAACTTACGCTCTCCGGCTCGTATCCCAGAAAAGCGGTTATGAATGTTATGGGATATACGCCTAAATCAAGAAGCGCTCCGCCGCCGAGCTTGGCATCGAAAAGCCTGTCTGAAAGATTATACTGGTTCGGGCAGGAGAAGTCTGCGCGGATGGCGCGGATATCCCCTATCAAGCCTTCATCTGCCCACTTTTTGGCAGTCAGAAACGCCGGAAGGCACTTCATCCACATAGCCTCCATGAAGAAAAGACCCTTTTCCTTTGCCAGCGAAACAAGCTTTTCCAGCTCGCCGGAATTAAGTGTAATGCTCTTTTCGCAGAGGACGTTTTTGCCGTTTTCCAAACAAAGCTTTGCATTTTCATAATGGCAGCTCATCGGCGAAGCTATATACACGATATCCACATCGGGGTCGCGGGCAAGCTCCTCGTAGCTTGAATATGCCTTCTGCGCGCCAGCTTTATGGGCGAATTCCTCAGCCTTATCCTTAGTCCGCGATGCACATGCATACAGCCTTGCATCCGGCACGGAATTGACCGCTTTTGCAAATGTATAGGCTATCTTTCCGGTAGCCATTATTCCCCAGTTGTATGTTTTCAACATAGCCAAACCTCCATCAATCGCACCTCGCCGCTAAAACGGCGATACCCTCTTTCCCAGGAAGATTTACCTTGACAGTTCCGCTTACGCCCTTTGCGGCTGGCGTCCTTGTCATCTCCCAGATGTCTATTATATCAATGTTATAGCTTCCCTCGCCTGGCATGGTTATATAGTTGAACGCAGGGCAGGTTCTGCCATAGTACCATATCGCCGCCGCGCCGCCCCGGCATACGCCTGTTGTTCCCCTGCTCTTAAGGATAAACGGCTGTATTCTGTCTTCCGGCAGGGATGAAAGACCGTTTGCCCAGAAATCGTATTTCATATCCTGCGGAACGCCGTTTTTCTTTAATTCAAGCACTCTTTCCTTGCTTATCCATTCCATTCTGCTTGGATGGCGGTAATCGAGCGGAGACGGCAGGCTTTCGATAATTCCACGCAGAAAAGCAATTCTTTCAGGACTTTCGCCTTTCAGGATTCCGCCCTTTGCCCACCAAAGAATATCATTAGGGTCAACAAAGGTTTCGCCATGGGTGCAGTAGCCTCCGCATACCACAGCCGTCCAGAATCGATGGGTAAGCTCGATCGCGGAGATGTTTCCCCAGCCGGCGTCAAGATTTCCCTCGTAGCATATTTCGTCAAACACAACAGGCTTGCCGTATCTTGCCCTGAGCTCGGGTACTTCATTCATGTTTATATCCTGAATCGAGCAGTGTGTGACCTCTGGCAGGGTGAAATCGTAATAGTCAAAGCAGTTGTGATTGCTCAAAAGGTGGTGCGCGTGGTCGTTTCGGGCTATGAACCGCCCGAACTCCGCCCAATCCTCCCTGCTGTATGCCATCAGGTCATATTCGTTTGCAAGGCTCCACCATACGTTGGGATATGCGCATAATCTGCGGGTTATGCAGTCAAGATAAGCCATGCTCTCATTGCGGGTCATCCTGGAAAATCCCCAGCGGTCGTATGGATGGAAGAGGATTATATCGCACTGAACGCCGTGCCTTCCAAGCCGCTCGATTATAGCTTCAAAGCGATGCCAGAAGCGGAAATCGGGCTTGGATGTATCCCACCTGCCGTCGGTCTTTTCAAAGGCAAAAAGCTCCGGCTCGTTTTTGTTGTAGGCATAGAACTTGGGAAAAACACAAAAGCGGACCTTGTTGAAGGGCGATGATTCGATTGAGCAAAGCGTTTGTTCAACAAGCTCCTGCGGCTGGTGTGCAAGAGCATAGACGGTCGTTCCGAATGGATAAAACCATCTGCCGGAATCATATTTAAAATGGAAGCCATCCGCACGGACAACGCCGTTATCGCCTTCTTCTGCGGGCAGGCATTCTATCTCAAAGCTGCAGCTTACAATTCCGCTGACGGTGACGCGGTAAATCCCCGCCTTCAGCGGCAAGAAGCGGAGCCTGTAAACGCCGCCGCCATCGTAAAAGCCCTTTACCGCAGTCCTTTCTCCGTCAAGCTCGAAGTCTGCGGTCAGATTTATATCGACATAAGAGCCATCAGGCTCGGGCGCGGTATATGTCAGCTCATAGGTTTTGTATTGGGTCATAAAGATTCTCCTTCCGCGATAGTATGTATTCATTATAACCCACCTGCGCGGCGCAGTCAATCACAAAATCAGCTTATTAGCAAAAAACAACGCCCCCTGTGCACAGAGAGCGTTGTATGATATTATCCTTAAAAATCAGTAAGCAATACCCTGCCACTTCATAGCGTCCGCAACCTTAAGGAAGCCTGCGATGTTCGCGCCGACAACAAGGTTGCCCTCGTGGTCGAATTCCTTGGAAGCGTTGTATGCATTGTGGAAGATGTTAACCATTATGCCGTGAAGCTTGGAGTCAACCTCCTCAAATGTCCAGCTGAGTCTTTCGGAGTTCTGGGACATTTCAAGACCTGAAGTTGCAACGCCGCCGGCATTGGCAGCCTTTGCAGGACCAAACAGAACGCCGGCTTTAAGGAACTTCTCAACAGCCTCGGGGGTGGAAGGCATGTTAGCGCCCTCGGCAACAGCGATAACGCCGTTTGCGATAAGAGCGTCGGCAGCGTCGCCGTCAAGCTCGTTCTGGGTGGCGCAGGGCAGAGCGATATCGCACTTAACAGTCCAGATTCCCTTGCAGCCTTCGGTGTAGGAAGCGCCCGAAACGCGGTTTACATATTCCTTGATTCTGCCTCTTTCAACTTCCTTTATCTGCTTAACAACATCTAAGTTTATGCCGTTGGGGTCGTAGATATAGCCGTTGGAATCGCTCATTGCAACTACCTTTGCACCAAGGGTGGTAGCCTTTTCGTTGGCGTAGATGGCAACGTTGCCGGAGCCGGAGATTACAACAGTCTTGCCTGCAAACGATTCATTCTTCATGCACTTAAGCATCTCATCGGTAAAGTAGCAAAGACCGTAGCCGGTTGCCTGAGTTCTTGCCAAGGAGCCGCCGTAGGAAAGACCCTTACCGGTAAGAACGCCGGTGAACTCGTTGCGAAGTCTCTTATACTGACCGAACATGAAGCCTATTTCACGCGCGCCAACGCCTATATCACCGGCGGGAACGTCGGGATCAGGACCGATGTACTTAAAGAGCTCGTTCATAAAGGACTGGCAGAAGCGCATGACCTCGGCATCGGACTTGCCCTTGGGGTCAAAGTCGGAGCCGCCCTTGCCGCCGCCCATAGGAAGACCGGTAAGGCTGTTCTTGAAAATCTGCTCAAAGCCTAAGAACTTGATAACCGAAGCGTTTACAGAGGGGTGAAGTCTTAAACCGCCCTTATAGGGACCGATAGCGGAGTTGAACTGAACTCTGAAGCCGCGGTTTACTCTTACCTTGCCGCTGTCATCAACCCACGGAACACGGAAGATTATCTGTCTTTCCGGCTCTACTATTCTGTCGATGATGCCGGCCTCAACAATGTCTGGTCTTTTTTCAACAACGGGTTCAAGGCTTTCGAGCACCTCGCCCACCGCCTGCAAGAATTCCTTTTCGCCGGGGTTGCGGGCGCAGACGTCGTCATAGACCTTTTGCAAGTATGCGTTTTTAAATGTCATAAGTATACCTCCATAATAATTGCTCCGGCGGGATTTTTTCCCTTCGGTAGCTTAATTGCATTATCACAATATACAGTATACCACACGCTTTAAAATTTGCAAGTGGTAAAGTGCAGAATTTCAGTTTTTCATATTTTTGAGCCAATTAGGCGTGATTTTTTATTAAATTTGAACAATCGCGGATGAAAGTATTCATTTATGCAATCATAATTTTCACGATAACCGACGTTTTTCGGGAAATTTACATCAGCACTGCACCTTGACGACCATCATCTTATCAGCTATAATATGATTATCTAAATCAGGATATTCCCGAAAGGACGAAATAAACATGAAAATCGTGATACAAAGAGTACTGCAAGCGCAGGTAGAGGTTGCAGGCGAGGTCGTTGGAAAAATCGGCAAAGGGTATCTTATCCTGTTCGGTGCTGCGCAGGGCGATACCAACGAGGACGCCATCCGCCTTGCAGAAAAAATCTCGAAGCTTCGCATATTCGAGGACGAAAACGGCAAAACCAACCTTTCCATTTTTGACATCGGCGGCGAGGTGCTGAGCGTTTCGCAGTTCACGCTTTTAGCCGACTGCTCCCATGGCAACCGCCCGAGCTTCACAAATGCCGCCAAGCCCGATGAAGCAAGGCGGCTGTATGAGCTTTTCAACTCCGAACTGAGGGCAAAGGGGCTTAACGTCGAAACAGGGGTGTTCGGTGCGGATATGAAGGTCGAGCTTGTTAATGATGGGCCGTTTACGGTGGTGTTGGAGTAGGCGGACATCTCAAAATAATATAAAAGGACGGTGCAAAAATGAACATCCAAATCTTCTACAAATCCAAATGCTTCGATTCCAAAAAGGCGGAGCGGTGGTTCAAGGAGCGCGGAATAAAGGCGCAGATGATAGATTTAAACCAGAAGGGAATGTCCCGTGGGGAGCTTAAAAGCGTTTTGGCAGCGGTAGGGTCGGTCGAGGCGCTTATAGATACCAAGGCAAAGTCGCAGGACGCGCTGCTGCTTAAATATCTCGGAAGCGATGAGGATAAAATCGAGAAGCTTTTAGAGAACCCCTCGCTGATAAAAAGCCCGGTGGTACGAAACTCCCGTCAGGCGACGGTTGGGTACTGCCCTGAGGTTTGGAAGAAGTGGGAATAATCACATAAAAATCGGGTGCAGAATCGCGCGGTGATGGATTTTGCACCCGATTTTTCTTGACATCGCGCCCAGCATTGTGTATAATAGTGTCAAAATTAGTTGGAGGCGGTACTATGGACGAAAGGGTGGAAAAGTTTCTGAAGAATAATGAAAGCTCCTCGGAAAAAGACGAAATGCTTATTGAAGCGGGCTTGTATGACAAGGTTACTATGCCCGAAGCTGATGCTGTAAATCCCCACGGGAACAAAAGAGTTGAAGAGTTTTTAGCAAATAACGAAAACACCTCGGAAAGAGATGAAATACTGATTGAAGCTGGCTTATATGATAAGATTTATATGCCCGAAACGGATGCAGCCAATCCCTACAAGAACGAAAGCCTGAAATACGATTACCCCGAATCGGAATACGACGAGAAAAAGGGCAGAACCGTCTATTACAGAAAGCAGGCTATAAAGGTAACGGATGAGGAGTATGAGGCTATTCTCAGATGCATCTCGGGCGACAAAAATCTGCTTGCCGACATTATTTCATGGGGCGCATATATCGTCTTCGCAATCGGATTTATTGTGGGGATTCCGATTGGCACAAGCTCCGGCTTCGCTACAACGCTTATGGTATGGCTGTTAGCCGGGATAAGCGGCATTTCACTGCTGTGGTTTGCAGAGGTGCTGAAGCTTTTGCAGGATATAAAGAACAGGCTTGGCAGAAAATAATGCTTATATTGAAACACTTCGCCGAATAGGCGTCAAGCTTTTGGATAAGCGCGGGTAATCACATATGAACATACAAAACAATACCGCTCCGGCTTAAGCGTCGGTGCGGTATCTTTCTTTTATATCGGTTTCGCCAGCGATGTAATCAAGGCTGACGTTGTAAAACCTTGCAAGGGTGATAAGGTGGTGAAGCGGTATCTCGTTCGTGCCGTTTTCATACCGTGAATATACCTGCTGAGTAGTGCCCAAAAGCTCAGCTATGGTTTTCTGTTTAAGGTCGTTATCCTCACGCAGATCCCTGATTCGTTCAACATATGTTTTCAACACTATCACCTCAAAAAGATTATACATAAATATAAAACTTTTTCTTGACATTACACCTAATATGGTGTATAATAGTGTCAAAATTTAAAATGGAGGCAAGTTTATGAAGGCAAAAGTATTCATTCTAGTATTTGTTGCATTGTTAACTGTTGTACTGTGCTCATGCGAAAATGC
Organism: uncultured Ruminococcus sp.; assembly: GCA_937942105.1. Lineage (GTDB taxonomy): Bacteria > Bacillota > Clostridia > Oscillospirales > Ruminococcaceae > Faeciplasma. The sequence goes on from CALDFS010000080.1 coordinate 9,266, forward strand.
CGGATTAGAAACAAGTAGTAATCCTGCCCAAATTGAGCCATTGCCCGGCGAAGGTCAATACGATACTGTTTTAGCTTCAGGTGATGGCTATTATTTGGTAAGCAAATGGGTTGAAAACTATCAAGAAGCCTATACAGAGTATGGGGTAATTAATGAAGATGCAAAATGGTTGATTCCTTTGTCCAATGATAATGCTATCGCGAAAGCAGCAAATAGCTTTAGCCCTTACGCTGAATCATATTATGATCTGAAATTTGATTATGCAAACGAGGGTATGTTTATAGTCAGAAGGCTATGCTGTATTTTCCCTGAATCTATTGATTTTTATAATTATGCTGAATCGTACATAGCAAACGGCGGATGTTATGTAATAAATGTCGAATACGGTGGATTGTCCTATGAAGCTGGCTCATTTATAACAAAGTTTTACAATGGTTATTGTTTTTACCTCAAAAACAGGATTGGTACAATTATTCGTTTAGAAAACAATGGCAAAGAAACAGTGTTTACCAAAGATGGCACAATACCCTATGGCGAACCTTCTAACGGGCTCATCTATATAAACGAAAAGTTTTATGATGTAGAAACCGCAGAAGTTAAAATTGATTTATCCGAATATGACATGGTGTCTGAGGGTAACATGACCTTTGATGAAAATGGTCAATACACATTCGTATTTAAAAATCCTGCGGGGACGCGATATTCTGCAACTATCGACACCACGGGAGCTTTTGTTAACGAACCACAAAAACTTGGCTAATGCACCTTATATCGTGCATAAAAGTACAAAAATTTATTTTCTGAAAATTATTGGTGAATTTAGATTATCTCTTTAGAAATTCTTATATGTCGGTATAGCCCGTATTTCCGGACTTTCCCGGCATTTTAGATATGGGGAGAAGTTCTCATATACTTTCAAAACCTTTTAGGTTTTCCCTCTCAACGGTAGTAAAAGAAGTAGTAAATTCTGCTTGCGGCTATGCAATCAGCCGTTCCATTTCAGCCTTTGCGGAAGCGAATGTAGCGTGTGCGTAGTAGTTCAGCGTCATGGTGATGTTAGAGTGTCCCATAATGTACTGTAACGCTTTCGGGTTCATTCCGGCATTGGCTAAGTTGGTGCAGAACGTATGGCGTAAGGTGTGCGGTGTCATTACTTTGGGTAAGGCTTCCTCATGGCACTTGTTGTACTTCTTTGCAAGCCCCCGGAACATATTATCATAGCTGGTCGCCGTTTTCGGGCAACCGTCCCGGTTGAGGAAAAGGAAATTGCTGTAACCGTCAATAATGGTCGGTTTCGCTTTTTTGCGGTTCTTCAACACGCGCCCCAACGCTTCATACACTTTTTCACTCATTGGAATTTGTCTGATACCGCTTTGCGTTTTAGGCTTCTCTATGTAGTACCCGGTTTCTGCGCTCCGTAAAAGCTGGTGGTCTACATTGATTACCCGGTTTTCAAAGTCAAGGTCGGTTTCAGTCAGCCCGCAGAGTTCGGAAATCCTTAGCCCCGTCCCCAGCAGTATGATAACCTCGTCAAAATATTTCTGGTAGACGCTATCACCTTGCATAAAGGATAAAAGGCTTTCTTCCTGTTCCGCTGTGAGGGGTACTTTCGGCTCCGTGTCGTCCTCGATCACGGTGTTAAGCTGAAAGTCAAAGGGGTTTTTCCTTATACAGTCGTCCTGTATCGCCGTATAGAACGCGGCTTTTAAGGATCGCTTGTCGTTGCTTATGGTCTTGTAGGATATTCCCTTTTCTTTCATGCGCAACGCCCATTCTTTCGCGTCGGACGGCTTCACACTGTCAATGGGGCAGGAACCAAGTTTATCCGCTTCCAGCAGCTTCATCAGCCGCTTGCGCCCCTGTGTGGTGTTGTACCGTACATTCCCCCGGTGGCGTGTCTGCTTTGCGTAAAGCTCGCAGACGGTCATTTTCTTGCCGATTGTATCTATCCCGTCGTCAAGGTCTTTCTGTATCTCTTTTTCCTTTTCTCTAAGGGATATGTCGTCGCGTTTCCCGGCAGGGGTCTTGTCCGTAGGCACTAACTTCCAAGCGTAGACAAATTGCACTTTGCCAAAAGTATCAGTATATTTGTAAGCATATCTCCCGTCTTTTCTCTGGCTCTCTCCCGAACGCAAAATGCGGTTTCTATTATCACGTCTTTTCTCCGACATTGTTTTTGCTCCTTTCCGTGTCGGAAAGAGCCTTGATATGCCTACACTTATTATAGCATATTCAAGGCTCGTTTTCACTATCTTTTTTGCTAAATTGCGTCCAGTGTGTCAATGACTTTTTCAAACTGTTTCCTCTTGATCTGAATACGGTTGCCGTTCAAGATCACCCAGCTCGCCGCAGGGTTTTCCTCTGCAAGTTTCCGCAGCTTGTTTTCCCCAATGCGGAAATATTTTGACGCTTCCTCAATCGTAAGCGTGTACTTTTCCCAAATAGGCACATCAGCATTGTTCATTCTATAAATCCCCCTTTCAAAAATGGGTAAA
>CALDFS010000081.1 GCA_937942105.1 uncultured Ruminococcus sp.
TGCTTATCGGCGAGATTTTAAACGGTCTATACTGCGAGGGCAGGGTGAGCGCGGTTGAAATCGCGCAGATAGCGCAGTACGCCGAAAACGTTTACTTCGGCAAGCCCTCCGGTCTGATGGACCAGATGGCATCCTCGGTCGGCGGATTTATCTCGATAGATTTTGCCGACACCGACAAGCCTGTAATAGAATCCATGAGCTTTGACCTTGCCGCTAACGACTGCCACCTGTGCATTATCGACGCCAAGGGAAGCCACGCCGAGCTTACGCCGGAATATGCCGCCGTCCCGCAGGAGATGAAGTCGGTTGCCGCAGTTCTGGGCAAGAGCTATTTAAGGGAGCTTACACGGCAGGATGTTCTTAACAACATCTCCGCCGTCCGCGAGCAATGCGGCGACAGAGCCGTTCTTCGCGCCCTGCACTTCTTTGACGAAAACGAGAGGGTGGACGATCTTTGCGCAGCACTGAAATCAGGCGATTTTGAATCCTTCCTGAAGACGGTTACAGCCTCGGGCGAAAGCTCCTATAAGTATCTGCAAAACGTATTTGCGGCTTCGCAGCCGGGGCAGCAAAGTGTAGCTTTGGCACTTTATCTCTGCGCAAAGCTTCTTGAAAACGCCGGTCCCCATGCGTTCAGAGTACACGGCGGCGGCTTTGCAGGAACGGTTCAGGCATTTGTTCCCGGAAGCGCCCTTGAAGGCTTCAGAAAGGGCATAGAGCAGGTGTTCGGAAAGGATAGCTGCCATGTGCTCAATATTCGCCCTGTAGGCGGAACGGAAGTTGAGCTGTAAAGCAAAACCAAAAATTAAAAAACGGAGACGAACCGGCATGAGAATGAGAAGAAAAGCCAATTTGGACGAACGGCTTGAAGCCTGCCGCCAAACAGGCAAGCTGATAATACTCAACTGCGAGGACAGAAACTTTCAGACCTCGGTAATGGAAAAGGAATATCTTGACATAAGGTCGCTTTTCGGCAACGACAGCCCGGTTGTTATGGAGATAGGCGCGGGAAAAGGGCAGTTTGCCTGCGAGCTTGCAAGACGAAACCCCGATATAAACGTCTTGGCTGTTGAACGCACCTCAAACGTCATAGTTGACGCGGCAGAGAAGGCAATAGCTATGAACCTTGGCAATCTTTATCTTCTGCGGTGCGACGCTCAGTATCTTGAAAAATTCATCCCGGAGGGCATAATAGCCCGGCTCTACCTTAACTTCTCCTGCCCGTTTCCGAAAAAGAGCTATGCTGCGCACCGCCTGACCCACCGCAATTTTTTGAACATATACAAAAAGCTTCTCGCCCCCGGCGCGGAGATTCACCAGAAGACCGACAACCGCAAGTTCTTTGAATTCTCGCTGGAGGAATTTTCTCAGAGCGGCTTCACTCTTAAAAACATCTCGCTCGACCTTCACGCCGACGGCATGGAGGACAATATTGTCACCGAGTATGAGCAAAGATTTTCAGATATGGGAATGCCTATTTACAGACTTGAAGCTTATTTAAAGGGATAGCACTGAACATATCCCGAAAAACATGAAAGAAAGGTGAGCAAAATGGACATTAAAACCGCAATTTTTGAAAGACGGAGCACCCGCGCCTTCACCGGAAGAATTCCGACAGCGGAGGAAATACGTTATATTTTAAGGGCGGCAGTGAACGCTCCGAGCGCATGCAACCTGCAATCCTGGCACTTTTACTGCGTTACCGACCCGGATATCCGCAGCCGCTTCTGCGAATTCGCCGCTGATTGGGTTGCCACAGCTCCGGTGATTTTCGTTGTCTGCACCGACAGCCGAGCTATAGAAGCCCGATTCGGAAAGAACGAAAAAACCGCGAAATTCGTTATTCAGGATACCGCCCTTGCCATGGAAAATATGCTTTTGGCGGCGGTGGATATCGGTCTGGGAGGATGCATCATCGGCGCTTATGACGATGATAAGTGCCGCAAGGTGCTGAATATCCCCGAGGAATACAAGCCGGTCGCCCTTCTGCCAATGGGTGAGCCGACAGCGAAAATCCCGCCCAGGGCAAGAAAGCCTATTGACGAGGTTGTCACCTTTATAGGTCAGACGCCAGAAGCTCCCGCCCAGCCAGCGAAAAACACCCCCTACACCCTGAAAGGCGCATGGCTTCCAGGCGCTGTCTTTGACGATGTAGGTCTTCCGGATTCGACCTTCAATAACATAAATCTTAGTAACGTTAAATTCACCGATATCAATATGGAAAATGCGGATTTTGGGGATATTAACCTTAAAAAATCCCATTTCGGTGGTCTGACTATGGACGGTGCAAGCTTCGGATGTGTTATGCTGAACGATGCTGAATTTAAGAATGTGGAGCTGAGGAATGCAAGGTTTGAAGCCTGCGATTTGCGCGGTGCAACGGTGGATGGTGTGGATATACTCGAAGCCATCAACAAAGCAGGGGAGAAATAAGCTTTCTATTCTGAGAATTCTGTGATTTAAAAGCAAGGAGTACGGGTCAAGGCGACCTGTACTCCTTTTTTCGGATCTGGTATCCGTAGTTTGTCCGCCGCCGCAAAAGCAAATTCAGGAGCGGAGCAAGGGCGAAGCCCGCGAAACGGCGGCGAAGGCCGCTTTAAATCCGTCGGCGATAGCCGACACCTCATCGCGGCGTACGCGTTTCATCGAATGATGAAACGATTGCATCACAGCGAGCATAGGTGAGTGAATCACCGCAAGTATAATCAAATGCAGAAATGCGTAGCTCACTTCAAGTGTGGGTGAGCGACATCACTATGAGCGAAGCGAGTGCATCACTTTTATCACTCGGGCGGCGCATCCGCACCTTCCTTCCCATAAACCTCTATCGCCGCCCGATAATACCATCCGGCAGACCCGGTATAAATCGTCCATCCCCCGCGCGAATAGCACCCGGGGTTGGAATAAACGTCCCCGCAAATATAGTAAGGCTCCACACCGTAATGCTTGTACCCTTCATTTTCCGAGCGAAGGATGGGATTCAGCGCGTCAAGCACCTCTTTTGCCTCATTATGAAGCCCCGCGCGGTTA
>CALDFS010000082.1 GCA_937942105.1 uncultured Ruminococcus sp.
CCTTAAGCTCCGCCGCAAGAGCTTTTGCCTTGCCGCTTGATGGGTCTTCCGCCTTGATTTCGCCGAACCGCGCGAATATCTGCATCAGTTCGCCGGAATACACCTTCTGCTCTGCTTCTGTTGTGTTCTTAGTGCGCTTTTCGTATTCCTTATACGCCGGGGTATTGCCCCACTTTTCCTTTGCTTCGCTGGCATAGGCTTCTATTGTTGACTTGTCGAATGCTTCAAAATTCATTTTAATCACTCCTGATTCATATATTTCCCGGGCAAGAGCTATGAGCTTATCCAAACGGTTTCTCTTTAAGGAAAGCAGCTCGATTTGCTGTTTAAGAGCAGCTTTTTCGTCGAAATCCGGATTTTCGACAATTTGCTTTATCTCCTTCAGCGAAAACTCCAGCTCGCGGAGCAAAAGTATAGTCTGAAGCCTTGCAAGCGCCTTTTCGTCATATAGGCGATACCCCGCCTCGGTGACCGTTGTCGGCTTAAGAAGCCCTATCGAATCATAATGATGAAGCGCGCGGACGCTCACCCCGCTCAGCCTTGAAACCTCACTTACCGTCAGCATAAAACCGCTCCCTTTCTTGCTCGGTATCTACACTATACACTATTACGCAACGTCATAGTCAATAGGTTTTTGAAAAATTTTTTAAAAAACGCCGGAAATTATTTTCCGACGCTGTTTTTACATGTTTTTGATGATGAAATCGACATTCTCTTCCACCGTCCTCAGTCCATCCACCCGGATAACCGGACAACTGAGCGTTTTCACCCAGTTTTCGGCGATGTGCTCGTCTCGATTTTCGCACATCTCAAAAAATCTGCGCTCACGCCCGTACAAATCTCCGCCGGGCATGGCTCTTTCGCCGAATTTGTCATAGGAGCGCTTCTTTATCCTCGCCATGCGAACATCCTTTGGAACGTCTACATACACGGCTAAATCAAAGCTCCCCGCGATACGTTCGCCATAATTCCCTTTGACTGCGGCAAGCACAAAGGCTTTACAGCCTAAGATTTCCTCCATAAGATGCGCCTCGACCACTTTTTCGTTTCGCGGGGCGGAATAAAGGTAGTTCGGGTCGGTTTTCGGAAAATACATATCCTCTATATCTATAAAGCGATAGCCCAGCTTCTGCGCTAACGCCCTGCCCAATGTGCTTTTTCCAGCGCCGTTCATGCCGCAGACTATTATGCCGTTTGCCATTTATGATTCTCTCCTCATACCCAAAGCTTCCCGCCTTTTTGCGATAACGGCAATCCGACCGCTTTCGACCGGCTATCTATGTTTTCTCCTGTATTCCAGATATTCCTCTAAAATCAGAGTCGCCGCGACGGTATCTATCACCGCCTTGCGCTTTTTTCCCCTGACGTTGGTTTCGTTGAGAATTCCTATCGCCTGAACTGTGGTGACGCGCTCGTCCCGGAATACCACCTCTAAGCCGGTGACATCCGCAATGAGTGCGCCGAATTCGCGGCATTTCTGGGCGCGCTCGCCCTGAGTGCCGTCCATATTCACAGGCAGACCCATAACTATAAGCTCAGAGCCAAGCTCTTTGGCTTTTTCGGCGATTTTTTGCACAAGCTTATCTTTGTTCCATTCCGATATCGTTCCGACCGGCGAGGCTATCGACTCGTAAGCATCGCAGGAGGCAAGTCCCGTCCTCGCATCGCCGTAATCTATGGCAAGTATACGCACTTTACACCTCTTACTTCTGCCCACAGTTGAGCATATCGATTGTCAGAGCCATTATAAGCACATCCTGCTCGTCGGCATCGCTGCAAATCGTCAGGGCGTAGGTATCTCCCCAGTGGAAAAGCTCCTTATCGATTGCGGCTATTTGCCTGCCGTTTGCATCAACTATTGTATAATTCCACTCTAAAAAGTCGCCCTCGACCTGCCAGCCGTTATAGTCTATTGTGTATTTTGGACGAAGAAAGCTCCATTTTCTTGTGATAGTTCCCACAACCCTGTCGCCTATGGTTATTTCCGCTTTGCCGAGCCATGTCAGCAGACGTTCCTGAATCATCCCTATTTCGCGATTGGTGGAATAATCATAGATATGAAGCCTATGACCGAGTGTAAAGAAGTCGCCCTTTACAAAGTACTTCGGCTCCTCGTTTTCGTCATAGATATCATATGTGTCGGTCCAGCTGAAAACGCGCTGTTTTATTAATAGTTTCGTCATATTTATAGCCCTTGCCCTTCCTGCTAATACTGTTTTTCTGCTTTTTCGGATGTTTTTCGTGGAAATATTCGCCTTCCGCGTAAGTCACGAAAGGCGAATATCTTTACAGCATCATGCTCTATTTGC
>CALDFS010000083.1 GCA_937942105.1 uncultured Ruminococcus sp.
GGTGACGATGGAAGCCGTGCCGATCATCAACGACGCTGTTGGCGGCGTGACCCTGACTGTTGCGGAGGATTATCCCGACGTCGGCTTTGTCAAGGGCGAAACGGTTACTCTGCTGGGCGATAAGGCTCTTGCCTACGTAAGAGGAAGAATGACCGTTGGAGACGGCTCAAACCTTGGCAGAATGGAAAGGCAGAGGCAGTATATGACCGCACTGAAGGACGTATATACCCAAAAGCTTGCCGAGGATCCAACGCTGGCGCTGAGCGCTATAACTTCGATATCTGAATACATGATTTCAGATTGCAGCGTATATGATCTTTCCGACCTTGTAAACGCAACAAACGAATACACCTTTGAGGGCTTTAAGACCTTAGAGGGCGAAGCTATTCAGGGCGAGAAATTCATGGAATTTTATGCCGACAAGGAAGCTTTAGAGCAGCTTGTTTTCGACATTTATTACGAGAAAAAGGACGAAGAATAGTATAGCAGGTTTAGGAGAGCATATGCCGACAGCAAGCAAGGAATCATTAAAAACAAGAAAAATAATATGCGCGTGCGTTTCTATAGCAATAGTTATCGGAATAATGCTGCTTCTTTTTGTGTTTTCCGGTCAGGACGCTGCCGAGTCTTCGGCGCTGAGCGGCAGGGTTACGGCGCTTATTATAAAGGTCCTTCGGCTTGATGAAACCGGTCTACCGCTTGAAAGGGCAGAGCATTACGTGCGCAAGCTGGCTCATTTCACCATTTATTCGGTGCTGGGAGTGGGTCTGTGCGGAATCGCTCAGTGCTTTTTGAGCAGGCTGAGATTTTTAGCCGCATCCCTTGCCGGGATACTGATTTCAGCGCTGGACGAGTTTCATCAGCTTTTTGTTCCCGGAAGAGGCGGTACCCCGCAGGATGTTATGCTGGACTATTGCGGAATGGTCGCGGGGTATTTTGTATGCCTTGGGGCGATACTTATTGTTTTAAGAATCAGCGGAAAGAGAAACAGCCGTCTGAGCGGAGCAGACGACTCGTAATGTGCAATATCTTTTCATTTTGTTTTGCCGTCTGCCGCGTTTACTCCATCGTTGATGATTGATTTGTCTGGTGGAGGGTATCTGCATATACCGTATTGTAGATCTGCACAATGTGGACGTAAACGCCCGACTTTTGTTTAGTTGCTTTTGTAGGTTGTGCGAAGCTATATTGTAAAGTGGAAAATAATACCAGAAACACAAAGAACCGTGAAGAACCATAAAGCTAAAGCCCTCTGCCTGTCCCTTATCGAAAGGTTGGCGGAAGGCTTTTGTTTTTTACGGTTCACTCTTGCTGAAATCGGTGTCACTGCCGATAATCCTCATTGTCATCTTCATCCTCGCGGAAGCTGTCAAACTCGCTTGCTTCGCCGGAGGCATCTTTAAGATATGGCAGCCTTCCCAGAATCTCAAAAGCATTCGACTGCTGCCACATCTGCGCGGTTACGAGCACCGAAAAGCCCTCGCCGAAATCACAGGCAAAGTCGTTCGGAGAGAATTTGGGCAGCCCGAAGCAGCTTAAAATGTTCATGATGATTCCGCCGTGGGTGACTACGGCGGCGTTTTTATAGCCGTTTCTCATCATGTCCTCGATGACGAACTGCACGCCCTCATAGCACCGCTCGACCACCTTGCGCATAGGCTCGCCGCCGGGGGCGGGATTGTCAAGCCCGCCGCGAAGGAACTG
>CALDFS010000084.1 GCA_937942105.1 uncultured Ruminococcus sp.
TCCAGCACCTTTTGGTTCAGGCGCAGGACGGCGGGATTATCTTCCACCATTAAAATCAATTTATTCCGGTATGGATGCTGCATAATTCAAACCTCCTTATGCTGCAAGAGCAACCGTCATGATATCGACATTAAATTTCTCGTGAAGGTCAATCTGCTGAGCAGGAACAGGAGAAGCCATTTCAAGGTCAAGACGGATTTTTCCGGCGATAAGATTCGCCGTGGGATTATTGTCGGGAATATACTGGACGCTTCCGCCGTAAAGCTTGCCGTCATGGATAAGTCCGTTGAGATAACTGTTGAAGCTGTTCACGATAGCGTCAATAGTTACTCTGCTGAGAGGCTTGTCGATGTACGACCAATATGTAGTCGTGAAAGTGTTACAGAGGAAGTCCTGCATACGATTGCAGCAGATGAACACTTTAGCCACATCGGAACTTGCGGGATATGCACCGGTGTAATTGCCCCAGATTACCCATCCTGCATAATTGAGAACAGTTACAACGCCGGCGGAAACGCTTATCATATCAGCCTGCTGAACAGACAAGCAGATTTCGTCCCCCGCTTTGTTGACCGCGCCTGTGATGCTGATACTCTTGTTTGAAGGCGATTCATATGGGCAATCAGCATTGCCCTGATCAATCGCCGCAATTTTTCCGCAAAGATATGCAGAGTAGTCGAAAAGATACTCCCCAACAGTAACAAGCGGCCAGCAGACAATCATGTTCTCATCTGTATAGCCGTTGGTGTTTTTCCATGACAGTACTTTGTCGTAACTACTTGCGGCAGTTGGGGCGGTGTCGATATCAACAACTGCCTTGCCCTTGAACAAACCGTTGATTGACGGCGCCTTCGCCGCCATTACTGCGGCTACAGCGGGATTTGAACTCCATCCGGGCGCGCATATAAGGTCGGGAACGAAGCCGAACAGCCCCATGCACATTTCGATTTTCTCAACGCCCGCTTCGATATCGGCGGCGGTAATGGTTGAGAGGTCGGCGGCATTGTAACTGATTTTGAGAGTACTCTCGCCATACGCCTTGCCGGTTGACAAAAGCTCAATGAGACAGGAGTTATCGTTGTAGTAGACCTCATAATCCTTGCCAATGGTAAGGACGTCGCTTTCCGATTTGTTGACCTTTAGACTGCTGTCGTTGATGGCGTCGCCGGGAAGTGCAACAACGTGGTCGTCAACCGGGAACGAGGCAGAAGCCACGGCGGTCTTGTGCTTTGACGGATCAAAAACATTGTAGAACACTGCCGGCGCCATGCCGTTCAGATTAAACTGCGCATACATAGCCTGGCAGAGACTCCACTTGGGTGAGCCGTCACTGTTTCTCCATTCAGTCGAGTAGCCGCCGATTTCCTTTGCTTCGGAAAAGCTGTAAGCTACCTGCGGTTTGTTCACAAAGCCGCTGCCCTGATGGCAAGGCCATGCTCCTATAAAGAACGGAATACCAACAGCTGCCTCTTTTACCATTGCGAAATTGGTATCGTCCTTATAGGTATTAATGCCATGTGATAAAGACATGGATTTATTCCTCCTTTAGTTTTTAGATAGTTCCCGGAAAGCAAGACTGAGCGAATTATTGCCATGAGCAATCTTCTGCTTGGCTGATACAATGTCCTTATCGGCTACGATCAGTCTTTCTATCATGGGGAACTTTTCAATTGCGGAACAAAGAGACCCTATTACAGATTCTCGTGTTCCGCAGTAAATTGAGCCGTTCTGAATTGTGCCGCGAATTGATGGGCCGACGTACACAAAAACGCCGTTATCCTTTGCGGTGCTTGGTTTTGGTTTATAAGCCACTTAAATCTACCTTCCTTTCTATGGGCGGTAACATAACTGAAAAATCCATTTCACCGGCGTAGTACGGAGCGGTGTCTTCGGGATAGAAAAGATAGTCAATACCCGCATCGGTATCAACTTTATTCTTCTTGGCTATCACAACGTTTTCGAGAAGTTTTAGGCGTACCGCGTCCATGACGTTAAGAAGCATGAGCGCGCCCTCTTCCTCGTCCTCGCAGTAGGTGCAGAATATGAGCCGAATGTTTACTACCGATTGAGAACGATTGCCCGTCGGCTGTCCGTCTTTCCCGGTTACCACCTGTATGATTATGTATGGTGCAAACTTCTTGTATGAAGTACTGCGGGGTAATCGCATAAGATGAAGTTCCGGCGCACGAGGCTCATTGGCAGTATCATCCTTTTGAACTGCTGTTGGCAGACTGAAATTTTTCACAGCCTCATTTATGAACATCTTCAAATCATTCAGCAAAATAAAAAGCATGTATTATCTCCCCCAGCCGTTCAGAAGTCTTGTCACTTCATGGTCGAAGCGTTTTTCAAATGTCTCTTTTGTATGCTCTGCAATAGCTTCCTGGAGATTCTCGTTGTAACTCATCATCTGCGGAACAGATGGACCGAGGAATTCCCGAATGGGCAGTCGATCATCTCCAACGCGCTCAAATACTCCGGTATGACCTCTCGCAACCGAACGCACGAAGGCGTGATCCAACGCCGTCTTAGTCGAAGAACGTTTTACCCTTGCCATCACCCTGCCGTCCTTGCCGAATTTTGCTTCAAATGCAATCAGCGGAATGTGCCAACCTCGAAATACTATTGATGCTCCGCTGTCATCGACATGAAAAGACGAACGAGTATATTTCTTAAAGTCGGAATCCTTAATCAAATACTCCTTGCGCACGTCTTTTGAAGCCAGATTAATGCTGCTCTTAGCCGTTCTCTTAGCGGCTGATCCGAATGCCTTTTTAACACTTTCACATATTCCTGCAAGCTTTTTTTCAGCTTCTTCAAGCCGTCCGTTGTCGGTGAGCTTTATCCATTGCGTTTGCGTCGAAGGATTATTCTCTGATAAAAAAATATCACTCACTCGTCATACGCCTCCAGTTCAAGATTGAGCATTCCCATCTCACAATCAGAAGTGATGATTGTGAACTTGCGGAAAAACGGCTTTCCGAGCGCAATTCCATCAGAAATATTGATGTGTTGCTTTTGCTCGGGAATAATTCCGTTGAGGTCAGACTGCGCTATATGTGCAATCGCCGCTACAATGTGAACGCCCTGCACATCTCCAACGATAGCAGGGCGTTCGTTTTCTTTTGTTTTCGTCAGCACAACAGGAATATCAGGATATTCTTCACCGTCGTAGATAACTGTGCGCATCTCTGCAAACTCGTCGGCATTGAGAAACACGTTTTTGTTATCTTGGGCAACCATATCTTTAAAACTCATATGACCGGATCACTAGCCGAAAGGTCGGGTTCCTTAAAGAAGTCATCAAGCTTCTTAAGCAGCTTCTCCTTCCCGATATTGGGTGAGAAACTAATGCCGTAGGCCTTTGCGATATCCTTGAGTCCCTGAATATCGGACTTGTCGGAGTATGAGGGGTATGCATCTTCGTCCTCTTCCAAGATTTCGGGCTCTGCGTCTTCGTCATCAGATCCGCCATCATCGGATATGTGTCCGGCTTCCGGCAAAATTTCTTTACTGTCGGCAGGATTTTCAACGGCAGGAGCCACTTTCTTTGCAACTCCAAGGGATAAAAGGCGCTCTGCCTCGGTATCGTCCACTTCAAACGGTTCGTCGCAGGACGTTTTTGGCTTGATGCGCCCATTCTCGTTGAGTCCGTATATGCCGGATATAATCTTGATTTTCATGACTTGCTCCTTTCACTTTGCGCCTTAGCCTACGACGTTATCTGCGGTAACGTAAGGACAATAGTTCCTCGGGACGGTGAGGGGACGGGAACCAAGACGGAGCTTACGCTCATCATGGTCGTAATCCACTATGAGTTTGGGAACGCGAGCCTTAGCATATGTGGTGTAGTTCTCGGAGCCATGATCCATCTGGGTAATCTGTGCGTACTTCGTGCATCCGCATCCGGGAGCCGTTACCGTTACGCTGTTGGCAGGATAGTAGGGGATTCTCACTCCGTTCTCGCCTTTGTAGGTTTCCTCAACACAGATAATGGTAAGCTTGTGACCGCCGAAATTAAGGGAACCGAGAACAGAAACGCCGTCCGCCTCGATAGTTGGATTAAGACCGCCGACTGCTACGCCGGAGTTTTTGTCAAGTAGCTCGCGAATTTTCGGGTCGTCAAGCAGAAAATCTGCAACAGTTGAGCCGACAACAAGGTCGCTTGCTTTTAATCCACGCGAAGTAAGCGATTTTGCCATCGCTCTTATGTCGCCGTACATGTGTCCATCGGCAGAATCCCACTTTTTAGCAACGGTATACTTGTGTTCGGAATTATCGCCGTAGTACCGAATATGGAGCAATTCTCCTTTGGTTTTAGCGTCGATATACTCCTGCATATCGAGACCATTGTTGAGAATGGTCTGAACCGACATCCATTCTTCACGTCTGCGGATACGTTTATCAAGGTCTACAAAGTCGTTGTGTATCAAACGTGCAGCTCTTTCAGCTTCCGAGGAATTGGGAAGAATAGCTTCGCCAAAGCCTCTCTGTGTAAGCTGGTCGGCTGTGAGGGTTCTTGAAAGACCGATATATGCAGGCTGAAGCTCATGTACTTCATAACCGCCGCGCTCAACAGGAATGTCCTTAACACGGCGTGAAACGAACGGCGCCATTTCTTCGTCGCCGTTTTTGAATTCCACAAGAACCTTATCAGCGGCGAAAATATCTTCCGCTCCGGTCGGGAAATAGCGGTCCTTAAAAAACTGAGGAACGTGTGTTACTTCTTCGACGCTTGCAAGAAGATGATAACTGTCAAGCAGATTGATAGGGATATTGGCCATGATGATTATTCCTCCTCTGTCTTAGAATAGGCGGGAAGTGCCGCCTTAAAAATGATGCTGTATTTGCGGAGCGCATCATAATCGGTGGGCTTCATGGTGTAGCCCTCTCCGACTATAACTCTGTCGGGATTAAAGCATCCTGCGATATAAACCGGGACGGTTACGTCTTCGGCGGTGCCAACTGTGACGTCGTCGCAAAGAATGCAATTTGCGGTAAGGGCTGCCCCGTCTGCGAGAATAACGCATTTGTTATCCGCAGAATCAAGAGCGAGAACGGTTCCTCTCTTATAAACCTTTTCTCCGGCAGCTTCCTTTTTGATTGTCGCATGACCGATTATAGGTACCGGATCGGTTGAGGTTATAAGATTGTCCTGCTCCACAACTCCGAGCTTTCTGTTTAAGTCAGCCATTAATTATTCTCCTTTCCTAAAAGGGATTTGATGTCGTTTTTAGCAGCGGCAGACTTTTCCTCGGGCGTACTCGGCTTCTTTTCCTCGTCATCTTTTGGAACAACTGCCTGGACTTTTCCGGCGTTTGAAGCCTTGTAGTCCTCGCTAAGCCCTTCGAGGAAATCTGCGCCGGCTCTCGTCTGCTGCTTCATTGCTCGGAACGCAAGCTCCTGCGCTGAGCAGGCTGTATTGCCATACTTCGCTTCTGCGAGCATTGCCGAATCGACATTTGCGGCAATTTCATCAATTGCCTGTAAGCGTGCGCGTTCGTTTGCAACTGCCTCATTTATGGCAGCGGTATTGTCGTTCTCAGCTAACACCGCCGCCCTTACTTCGGCTTCAACTGAAGAAGCGAGAGCGGGATTTTCAGCCCGCAATTCTGTAAGATTTTTTGCCATTAGGCTACCTCCTTCGCTGCCGGTGTTAGTTTCCGGCAAATTTGTTTTTATAGTCTCCGCGCTGTTCTTCTGTGCGGTTCCTACCGTTGGTATACTTTCCGGAATAATCATTCCGTGTGCAAGTCTGAACTCCTTGCCATGTACGAGAAGAGATTTTCTGTCTGCACTGGCGGCAATTGATAAAGGCTCTGCGTCTTCTAAAAGTGAATCCGCAAAGCCTTTTTCTACCGCTTCTGTTCCAGTCATGTATGTTGTGTCCGACATCATGTGACGTATCACCGTCTCTGACAGCTTGGTCTTTCGCTGATATACGCTTACCTGCGCATTGTCGTACGAATCGTTACTCGTAGCAGCAGTTCTGAGTTCGTCAGCATTATAGTAGCCAAACATAAAGCAAAGACACTTGTGAATCATTATCAGGCTTGACGGATTGACCTGAACATTGTCACAAGCACACATTATCAGTGAGCCGCCCGACATTGCCACTCCGTCGACAATGCAGGTGACCTCTACGCCGTTTCTCGACAGCTCTCTCAGTCTGTTGTGAATAAATATCGAAACACCACAATCACCGCCGACGCTGTCCATACGGATTCTAACCTTCTTTGCGCCGCTTTTTACTATGCTGTCAAGGTCGTCAAGGAATTCGCTTCGGATGATGAAAGAACCGTCAACAGGCTTGTCTTCCCAATAGTCATAGGGACGTTCTTCCACAATTTCACCGTACATTGTAATTTCTGCTTCGTTATCTGCGTTTAATGCCATTGAATAGCATTTCTGCTGATTTGACGCCGGACTTGTCACTATTTTAGGACGCGCAATCCGAGATATCATTTCTGCGAATTTATTCATTGCTGTTTTCTCCTTCCATGTTATCAGGATTATTATTACCGACTGATGAAAGCATTTCCTGCTCACGCCGCACAGTTTCCATGTTTGCCTCCCAGTCGCTGCCATAATGCTCGCGTGTGACCTGTTCGTTGGTTTTCCATCCATTTTTCACTTGTATCTCATCCGCCTCTGCTTCTTTTAACGGGTCAAGTTGTGTCATTGCCGGACCGTCCCATCTTGTTGCGCACCATGCTTCCCGAATGGCGGGGTCGTTGAAGAATCCCGG
>CALDFS010000085.1 GCA_937942105.1 uncultured Ruminococcus sp.
TTTTTCTTCAGATTTCCGGTGGCGGGGCCGTCAAGGAGCGTTCCCTCCCCGGTAAAGCGGGAACCATGGCAGGGGCAGTCCCAAGTATGCTCCTGCCCGTTCCATTTCAGCGCGCAGCCAAGGTGGGGGCATCTTTTTGCGGTCGGAGTCAGCAGATTCACCGCCGCCTCGAAGCTGTTTGCTAAAAGCTGGGGTCTTAAAATGCTCCTTGACGGCGAGAACAGCCCGGCATACTTGCTCTTTCCTCCCGATACCATATCGGAAAGCATAATAGCCGATAGCATCGAGCCGGTCATTCCCCACTTATTAAAGCCTGTGGCAGTGTAAAGCCCGGATGTGCTCTGCGAATATCTGCCGATATACGGCATGCCGTCCAGACTCATACAGTCCTGCGCCGCCCAGTGGCAGACCTCTTGAGCCTGCGGGTACTTCTCGCCTGCGATTCTTCTCAGTTCTTGATAGCTTCCGCCCTGCTTGCCGGTGCGGTGGGATCCTCCGCCCAGCAAAAGCAAGTCCTTATAATTCCTAAAGGACAGCCCCGACTTGTTTTCATCGAGATACATTCCCTTAACATCAGCGGCGCTTTTCAGGGCTATCACGTAGGAGCGGTGCTGATATAGCTTTAAGAAGTAGCTGCCGTGCTTGTTTATAAAAGGGAAGTGGGTGCAGACGATTACCTTGTCCGCGCGTATCTTACCCTTTTCGGTGATGGCGGTTTTGCCCCTCATTTCCCGAACAAAGGTGTTTTCATATATGTTCAAATCCTTTGCTATCTGCGCGATGAATTGCAGGGGATTGAACTGCGCCTGATTGCGGACCTTCACCGCGCACTCGGTGTATATCGGCAAAGGGAGCTGGGCGGCATACTCCGCCTTGCAGCCGATTGCTTTCATGGCTTCAAGCTCGCGCTCGATTTTGTCGGGGCTGGTGGTTGTGTAAACGTAGTTGTCCTTTCGTTCAAAGCCGCACTCATGTTCCTGCGCCAGCGCGCATAGCTTCTCAAAAGCTTCTTTGTTGGCAAGATAATACCCCTGAGCCGCGTTTTTGCCGAGGGATTTTAAAAGCTTATCATATATAAGCCCATGCTGATAGGTTATTTTCGCGGTGGTGTTGCCGGTAGTCCCGCCGCAGATTTTGTCTTTCTCGACTAAAATATAATTAGCTCCCAGCCTGTCAAGCAGATACGCCGTCAGAATTCCCGCCATTCCTCCGCCTATTATAAGCACGTCGCACCTTTTGTCGCCCTCAAGCCGCTTAAAGCTCGGCATAGAGGAGGTTTCCCGCCAGATTGATGACATTTTCAGCCCGCCCTTTCAATGTGTTTTTATCAGAATTATTGTGCCATGATTTGGGCGGGATATACGCTTCTGGCGCAAAAAATCCCCATGCCGATCAGTCGGGCATGGGAATTATATGAAAAAAATATTGGAATGCTTTCAAACCTTCCTAATTGGATGCCGAATCACGGTTTTAAGCCCTTCCGGCTTTGCCCTCCTCGGGTCGGAAAGGTATATTTCATGATGGCGGCGTTCGTCGGAAAAATCGTTTACATAGCCGTTTTGTGCGATGTAATCATCCATCATGGCGACGGTTTCCGGCTCGCTGTCGTAGCTTCCTATATGCATGATTTGAACGCACAATCCCTCTTCAAGAGTGTAAAATTCCGCCTCGGAGAAATCCTTTCCTTTTTTGCGCTGAGCAGTCTCAACCGCCCAGTCAAAGTCTGCTTTTGTGACGAAATCCGGCAGGCGGATAACCGATATCCACTCAAAGCCCGATTTGTCGGAGTAATCTATAGCTCCGCCGCCGCTCTGTCTCCAAAAGCCATCCAGCTGCGGGACAAAGTAATCAAAATACCCCTCAATCCGCTTGTCGGTCATTTTACTCATCTTTATCGTGAAGGAAAGGGCGTAAAGCGTTTCAATGGCGCGCTTATATGCTCCGCCTTCGACATTCGGGTCGCCCTCGCCGCGAACGGCTATGAAGTTCATCTTGGGTATAGTCACTATCGATGGCTTTTTGCCTGGCAGATAGAATTCCTTGTATTCCTTTTTGAAGTCGAACGGCATGGCTGTTATCCTTTCTTGGCTGGGTTATTTTCCCTCTTGAAGAAATACTTGCGCTCGGGGGAGTATTTTTTCGAGGTGATGTGTATAAAAAGCTCCTCAACCGAGCTTACTCCTGCAACTGTCACCGCCGCCCAGCAGTAGGGTATAGCCGCCGGTGTAGTTATAACATAGGCGATAAAGAACACCATCAGTCCGGTAAGCTTGTTCAGATATGTATGCACTGCGGCGAATCTTCCGAATTTAAGATATGCGGTAAGATATGATAGTGCGCGGACTGCAAGCACGGTATAAAGGGTGTACCAGATGGCGTTTGGCAGAACTTCGGTAAGGGTGGGGAATATCCTTATTGCAAGACAGCTGTAAAATGTAAGGTCGGATATGCTGTCGAGGCGCGACCCAAGCTCGCTTTCGGTGTGGGTTTTTCGGGCAATGTAACCGTCCAGCGCATCGGTGACGCCGGTAAGGGTGTAAATTATGTAAAACGCCGCCGTAAACGGAGTGATGAGTAAAAGCACCGCCGAGCCGATTATCCGAGCC
The DNA here is from genome assembly GCA_937942105.1 of uncultured Ruminococcus sp. Classification (GTDB taxonomy): domain Bacteria; phylum Bacillota; class Clostridia; order Oscillospirales; family Ruminococcaceae; genus Faeciplasma. The sequence continues at coordinate 2,607 of CALDFS010000085.1, forward strand.
ACGGTAAGCAGGTTTGGCACTGTTATTATTTTTTGAGTATTATTTGTGTTTTTATTTTTCATTCGGTCAACTTCCAATAGGTAACATTATGTCAAAATATGCTTGGTATGCGCATCGTCCGTCAAAAACTATCGGTACGCTTCCTTTGACAGAGAAAATGTGGGGCATTGTCATCCGGGAAAAGATACTCTCTGAATTCATTCGGACCGATTTCCAAAAGAGTATCCATTTCAGCTCTGTTTATAAGAATCACCATCAGGCAGATGGCTGTTTTGAACATTCCCAGCTTGCAGCGAAGAATTCCGGTATCCTCTATTATCTGAGGGAAATCGATATAGGCTCCGACCATTTCCTCGTTATCCTTGGGCTTCCATTCTATACTGTGTCCAAAGCTGACAGCGCACTTTGACGTTTGCGGATAGACGGATATTTCAATCAGGTTTGAATAATACCATGCCGCAACTTTGGGGTCGTTCATATCCTCTTGGGGGTCTATCATCATGATATACTCGTTGCGGTCACCAAGATTGTTTGCCGGCTGGGGCATCTTATAATCGCTTGCACCCATGCTGACAAGCTTCCAAAACGGGTATTTTTCATTTGGCTTATAAAGCAGAGCGTCGATATGGGGAGACATCACTATTGGGTGAATTACAACGCTATCGCTTTGCTCAAAGTATTTGTCAAAATGCTCGGTAAGGCGTTCCATTTCCTTGGTATTCATATCCTATGCTCCTGCTCTATAATAATGATATCTACATTGTACACTCTTTCCCGAAAAAAGTCAATAACGCTTGCAAATACAAAAAATCGGCGGCGCAAAAAGGATAAAGCGCCGCCTTGTGTGATATTTATTAATTTCAATGGCTGTCAAACACAGTTCTTCTCAATATACCCCTTGACCTGATTCGGAGCGATGCCCAAAGCAAAGCCCAGCTCGCCGTAAAGGATATCCTGAGCCATTTTGAAATACTTTGCGTCAACCGCAGGAAGATTCTTTTTCAGCAGCACAAGCCTGCGTTGTTTTTCAAAGATGTGCCGGATAACGCTGATCAGCTTTTCATATTCATATGTACGCACAAGTTCCTTATAGAACGCCGCCGCAAGCTTGGAATCACGCGGAACATCAAGCTCGGAGCTTATATCCTTAATGTGCTTAACAAGCTCCTGCGCCTGTTCCTTGGTTATCACCCTTCGCATGATGATGCTTGAATCGGTCGGCGTGTATATTCTGCCGCTCTTGTAAACAGGCACAAGGGTATAGTATTCCTTTTCCCTGTCAAGCCCCGTTATATCCTTTCTGCCAATGTCTTCAATTCTGCAAACGCCTTCACTGCCATAAACAACGTAATCGTTTACACTAAACACCTGTTTTCCCCTTCTGTTCTCATAAAATACAAAGGGTCACAAATCAGAGATGATTCGCAAACCCACGTCTCTCATAAATAGCCGCAATTATTGCACATTAACTATTTAAATATATTATAGCACTTTATTTAAAATAATGTAAGGGGGTTTTATCTTTTTTTACAAAATCGCTGTTTTCAACAATTCTTAGCCAAGCGTTCTTGTTGAAAACGTCCACACTTTGATTTTGATTAAATTACAGTATTTTCTTTTATTATCCTTCCTTCCATAAACGCCGCAGCATTCTCTAAAGTGGTATTGGCGATTGCTTCCATTGCTTCGACCGTAAGAAAGCCCTGATGCGAGGTTACAATAACATTCGGAAAGGATAAAAGCCTTGCCGTAACCGAGCTTTGAAGTATATCGTCCTCGCGGTTTTCAAAGACGTTCGGCGTCTCCTCCTCGTATACGTCCAGTCCCACCCCGCTGAACCTGTGCGAGCGAATGCCCTTAATAAGGTCTTCGGTGCTGATCAGCGCCCCGCGTGAGGTATTTACAAGTATCACCCCCGGCTTCATCCTGTTTATGGCGTCAAGATTTATCATGTGATATGTCTCTTCGGTAAGCGGGCAGTGAAGGGATATAAGGTCGCTCCTTTGGTAAAGCTCATCCGGGGCGACGTATTCGATATAATCAATATCAGTGCGTGGGTATTTGTCATACGCAATGACCTTCATCCCCAAGCCGTTGCAGATTTTAGCCATAGCTGCGCCTATCCTGCCGGTGCCAACGATTCCCGCGGTCTTGCCGTTGAAGTTAAAGCCTGTTAAGCCCGCAAGGCTGAAATTATTCTCCCGCACACGGATATACGCCTTGTGAAGCCGACGGTTTACGGCAAATGCTAAAGCCGCAGCGTGCTCGGCAATAGCTTCCGGCGAGTACGCGGGCACGCGCATCACCCGAACGCCCTGCTCCTTTGCAGCGGATACATCAACGTTGTTGACTCCGGCACATCTCATAAGAATAAGCTTTACGCCGAAGGCTTTCAGGCTTTTTATGATGTCCGAGCCAACCTCGGAAGCCACAAACAGGCATACCGCGTCATACCCTTGCGCTAAGCGGACGGTCTGTGCGCTCAAATCTGGTTGGATGTAATCTATTTCAATGCCGGGAAAATCGGCTAAAAGGCTGTTGAAGGATGCTTCATCGTAGGGCTTGGAATCATAAAAAAGGATTTTCATGGGGTTCTCCTATACAAAAGGTATTTTCGCTATTTTTCCCTGCTTTTATGGGATTATCCGCCCAAGGCAAAAGAAAATCCCCCGCACTATTCATGCAGGGGATGATAGACCCGATTTACTGCTTCCGGCACGCTCTTACAATCTCGCCCACGGTGTCCTCGTCGAGATATTCTATTATCGGCTTGATGGCTTTAAGACCGTTATTTTTGGCTTCCATCATTGCGATTTCACCCAGCTTGTCCTCATCAATGTATTCGGCTATCGGAATGATATTTTCAATGCCGTTCTTTTTGACTTCCTCCATTGCAATGTCTCCGAGCTTATCCTCGTCGATGTATTCGGCAATAGGGATAATCCTTTTAATGCCATACAGCTTGACCTCTTCCATGGCGATATCTCCGAGCTTGTCCTCATCGATGTATTCCGCAATTGGAATGATATTTTCAATGCCGTTGCGCTTGCCCTCTTCCATAGCGATATCTCCAAGCTTATCTTCGTCAATGTATTCCGCAATCGGGATTATTCCTTTGATTCCGCTGCGCTTGACCTCAACCATAGCTATCTCACCGAGCATATCCTCGTCCAAGTATTCTGCAAGCGGAATTATGCCCTTGATTCCGTTCTTTTCGACCTCTTTCATGGCAATCTCGCCCAGCATATCCTCGTCTATCGAGTAGGCTATGTTTATTATAGCCGAAATGCCCTGCTCTTCGTATAGCTTGTCGGCGAATATGCCCAAGTCCTCGTCGCTCAGATAGGGTAGGAGCCAGTCAAGGCTGTCGTCATCAGAGTCTTCACTGTCGGGGTTCTCCTTGGATGTGTCAGTATCTATATTCCATGTACCGTCTGAATTGTTATTGGGCTTGACTTTTTTGCCGTTTATGATAACTACCGGTTCATCGTTATTTTTCGTGTAAAATTTAAAATTATCCATTTTCCCCGAAGCGATATCTGGATCCATACCGGCGGCCTTTAGCTGCTCCTCAACCGTTGACTTTACTTCGGAGGAAAACTTTTCAACGTCGGTGCCAAGCTGTTCCTGAACACTCTTTACCTGCTCCTGCGCAAGCTTTATCTGTTCCTTTGCCGCCGCCATGACTTCGGCGTTTTTCTTCCTCATATTTTCAAATTGCTTGGTTATGCCGTCAACGCTGCCAACAACTCTCTCCACCTGGTCGGGCTTCAGAATCGGGGCTGCTTCCTTTAATTCCTCAACGCTTACCTTGTTCTCGCTTACGTACTCTTCTAACTTGCCCTCGGCGGCGCTCTCAATAAGCTCGGATTTCGCGCCTAAAATAACGTCAATGCTGGTGCCGAAAATCTCCGCCAGCTCTGGCAGCTTTGAGATATCCGGCATCGAATTTCCTCTTTCCCAGTTGGAGACTGCCTGAAAGCTAACGTTCATTTTGTCCGCCAGCTCCAGCTGGGTCATGTTCTTAGCCTTGCGAAGCTCCGATATTTTTCTGCCTACCTTTTTCATTACAAACATTTCATTCATCCTTTCCTGTCTTGCTCTTTCGCGATTCTCCCTTGAAAACGGAAGGCTTCCGCCGGATATTCGCGTGTGGATAAAACCCTTTTTCATAGCTCAACCGCCTTTCTGCAAACCGAATCCTGTGCTTGGCTTACGGCAGAATCATACACTCCTGCCGGCAAAAAAGTCTATAGATTTGCGAAGCTCGGATATTTTTCTGCCTGCCTCTTTTGCTGCAAATGTTTCCTTAGTTTTTTCCCGCCTTGCTCTTTCACGTTTTTCTTTAGAAAGGATGGGAACCTTTTCGGAAACGTGAGCTTCAATAAATCCTTTTTTCATAGCTATATCTGCCTTTCCGCAAACCGTTATTTTGTGTTTGGCTTACGGCAAAATTATACTCCCGAATCGAAGCTAATGTCTATAAAGCGGTGATTGAAACGGCGGATTTATGGCTAAAGGGGTTGTTGATACTCAAAAAACCGCGAAAGCGGGCGAAAACCCGCAAATCCTGTCGCCATGCGGGTTTAACCGACTCAAGCGGCGCTTGAATCACATCAAAACCCACCGAATCAGCCCGATTATTACCATGTGAGCGGGATAGAATATATAAAAGAACCATTTGTTGAAAGAACTCTTTTTGCCCGGCTCGCCGTTGTAGCACAAGCCTATCAGCAGGGGAGCGGCGAAAACGCCTATCTGGAAAATCTGGCTGTACCACGGAGCTGCAAAGAACATCGACGCAGAGCTGAACACGCCGATAATGCAAAAGGCAGTCCATTTCTTTTTAGGCTCATCCCTGAATATATGGAAGCACAGGCACCACAGCACAGCCATAAATGCCCAGTCGCCTATAACCGAGATTGCGCAGATGGCGATTATCCCGATAATTTTAAGCCATTTGGGGCATTTTTCGCTGTCCCACAGGCGTATCGCTATCAGCCCTAAAAACAGCGTATATATAACGCCCTGCTCGGGGTGAAAGCGCATAAGTCCGCCCTCGTATATCATTATCGGCAGCCTGCCGGTTTCAAAGAAGACAAACGGCACCCATGATATAACGGCGAACACTGCCATTCTGACAGCGTATTTCTTGAAATTCCGTGTGTAGTGATAGCCCTCGGCAATAAAGAACGCCATCGTCGGCGCGGTCAGCCTGCCTATAAAGTGCATAATCTGACCCAGCACCGAGAAGGTCGACACAAACGCCCACGCTATATGGTCTATCAGCATTGCAGCGATTACAATGTATTTCAGCTGATTTCGATTGAGAGATAAGCTTTTCATACTGATTCCACCTTTTGTTGATGTAAAAGCCGAATAAGGCTCTTCTTTGTTTTAAAGTATTATATCACAATCGGGTGGGGATGTCTATAAAAACGAATAATTAATCTTTATTATATAAATTGTTTGACTTTATCTTCGCAAAGCCGTATAATACAGATAACACTTGTGATAAACCCAAAAAGAAAGGCGGTGAACCGATTGAAAACACAAATTGCCGATGACATAAAAAAGTTTTTCTCAGACTTCGGTCTTCCCAAAAATCTTTTTGCGCGGCTGGCAAGCTCATATTTTATAGTCGCGGTCGTTCAGATGCTTTTTGCACGATTCCATAAGACCGACCCTATAAAGGACTGGAAGACCTTCGTCAACGCTGTATCTCTTCCTTCGGTGATACTCTGGACGGCGATAGTATTTCTTTGGCTTACGGTTATATACCGCCTTGTATCGCGCAGGCTGCGCGAATTTGACAGCGCAGCGCTTATTTTCAGCTCGGTGACATTTTCGCTCTGCCTTGTATTCGGAAGCGGAAGCTTTTATGTTGGCGCGGCGGCGGCAATCGTCTGCGCGGTGCTGGCACATTATTCCCTTGAAAGAGCAGGGAAGGGCAGCTTGGAACGGCTTCCTAAGATTCCCGCCGCAGTGATAGTTTTCACGCTTTCTGCGGGAGTGATACTGTTTGTTTCCGCCGCAACTATAGCAAATCATAAATGCTTCGGAACAGCCTGCTTCGATATGGGTATATTCGTGCAGACCTTCCATTCGCTTAAAGAGAACCTGACTGCCGCAGTAACCTGTGAACGCGGCGAGCTGATGTCACATTTTCAGGTTCACGGCTCCTATATTTTCTATCTTTTCCTGCCGATATACGCCCTTTTTCCCAAGCCAGAGACGCTTTTGGCGGCGCAGGCGTTCTTTGCCGCCGCAGGTGTTCTGCCGCTTTATCTCATCGTAAAAAGGCGGGGATTCAAAGGGATTCCGCTTGTATCGTGCTGCCTGATATATGTGTTCTGCGCGGGTGTCATTATGCCCTGCTTCTATCAGTTCCACGAAAACGCCTTTCTGCCGACCCTGCTGATGTGGCTTCTGTGCGCTGCGGACAGCGCAAACATCCCGCTTTTGTACATCATGTCCGCACTGACCTGCATTGTCAAGGAGGACGCCCCGCTTTACGTAATCTGCATAGGGCTGTTCTTCGCTGTGGACTGCGAATCCTGGAAAAAGAAGAAGCACGGAATAATCGCCGCTCTGCTGTCTTCCATTTATTTTGTGATTGTTATGCGCTGGCTGACCAGCTTCGGCGACGGCGGATATATGACCTCCACCCGCTTCGGAATCCTTATGGCAGACCCCGATGGCGGCTTGGCGGGTATTATCCGTTCGGCGATTGCAGACCCGGGGTATCTTGTAAGCCTATTGCTGAGTGAAAAAACTCTTCTTTTCTTCATCGAGACGATGCTGCCCCTGCTGTTCCTGCCGTTCATGACGGCAAAGCTTTACAGATTCCTTTTGATGATACCCTATATCATCATGAACCTTATAATAGGCTCGGGCTACGGTTATGCCGCAAACATCGGATTTCAGTATATCTTCGGTCCTGCGTGCCTG
>CALDFS010000086.1 GCA_937942105.1 uncultured Ruminococcus sp.
AGCCTTGGCATCACCGCAAGCTTTGTAAATATCCACGACCTTGCCGAGGTAGAAGCCGCCATTCAGGGCAATACCAGAGCCATATATATCGAAACCCTCGGCAACCCCAACAGCGATATACCGGATATAGATGCCCTTGCCGAGCTTGCCCATAAGCATGGCATACCGCTTGTTGTGGATAACACCTTCGGCACACCCTACCTTATCCGCCCGATTGAGCACGGCGCGGATATAGTTGTTCATTCCGCAACCAAGTTTTTAGGCGGACACGGCACTACCCTTGGCGGCATAATCGTTGATTCCGGCAGATTCGATTGGGCGGCAAGCGGCAAATACCCCGCTGTTGCAGAGCCGAACCCAAGCTATCATGGCGTTTCGTTTGTGAAGGCAGTCGGCGCGGCGGCGTTTGTCACCTATATAAGAGCGGTGCTTCTGCGCGATACCGGCGCGTGCATATCGCCGTTTGCGGCGTTTCTGCTGTTGCAGGGCGTTGAAACCCTTTCCCTCAGATTGGAAAGGCACGCCGAAAACACCCGCAAGGTGGTAGAATATCTTGCAAGCCACCCGCTTGTGGAGAGAGTTAATCACCCCTCGCTGCCAGACCATCCCGACCATGCATTGTATGAAAGATACTTCCCCAACGGCGGCGCTTCTATCTTTACCTTCGAGATAAAGGGCGGAGTTAAGGAGGCTCATAGATTTATAGATAATCTTAAAATCTTCTCACTGCTTGCAAACGTTGCCGATGTTAAAAGCCTTGTTATCCACCCCGCGACCACGACCCATAGCCAGCTCTCGCCAGACGAGCTTTTAGATCAGGGCATAAAGCCCAACACCATCCGCCTTTCAATAGGAACGGAGCATATCGATGACATAATCACAGACCTTGACCGGGGCTTTGCAGCAGTAAAGGAGACGCAGCTATGAGCAGAATTTACACATCAGCCGACCAGCTTATAGGCAGAACACCGCTTTTGGAGCTTACACATATCGAGAAGCAATATAGCCTTAAAGCAAGAATTCTTGCAAAGCTGGAATACTTCAACCCCGCAGGCTCGGTTAAGGACAGAATCGCCAAGGCGATGATAGACGATGCGGAGGCTTCGGGAAGGCTTAAGCCCGGCTCGGTGATAATCGAGCCGACCTCGGGCAACACCGGAATAGGTCTTGCATCTGTGGCGGCGGCGAGGGGATACAGAATAATCATTGTTATGCCCGAAACCATGTCGGTAGAGCGCAGACAGCTTATGCGCGCATACGGTGCCGAGCTTGTGCTCACCGAAGGCGCCAAGGGCATGAAGGGCGCAATAGCCAAGGCAGAGGAGCTTGCCGCTGAAATTCCGGGCAGCTTCATTCCGGGGCAGTTTGTAAACCCCGCCAACCCCAAGGCTCATAGGGATTTCACCGGTCCCGAAATATATGAGGATACCGACGGCAAGGTGGATATCTTCGTTGCGGGTGTGGGCACCGGCGGAACTATCACCGGCGTGGGCGAGTATCTCAAAGCAAAGAACCCGGCAATCAGGATAGTGGCGGT
>CALDFS010000087.1 GCA_937942105.1 uncultured Ruminococcus sp.
GCTATCGTCTGCTTGCGGTAATCGCCGAAGGAAAGGCGGGTATATTCCTCGGGGTCTACCTCGGCTTCCTTGGAGTGTGATATCTCGCCCAAAACAAGCTTTGGCGGGAACATCTTGTCCGATATGTTCATATCCGAAAGGCAGGTCTTAATCAGCCTCTGCGAATCGTCAGTATCGTAAATCGTGAAATTCGAGGCATAGCCCAAATGTTCAATCTCCCGGCGCAATATCCTTACGCAAGCCGAATGGAAGGTTGCAGCGGTTATGCCGCTTGAAGAATCGCCCAGCATTTTTTCAAGCCTTTCCTTAAGTTCCCCTGCCGCCTTGTTTGTAAACGTTATGGCAAGGATATTATAGGGCTTAACGCAGTCCACAGCGACTATCGAGCGCAGTCGCTCCGAATCATCGGTAAGACCTGACGCATAATCGGAAAGAAACCTTTCATCCTCGGGCGTGGTGCCTGCATACCGGGATGTATCGTTATATGCGTTGCCGAAGTACACCATATTTGCAACGCGGTTGACCAAAACCGTTGTTTTGCCGCTTCCCGCTCCGGCAAGTATCAGAACGGGACCGTTAACGGTAAAAACAGCCTCTCTCTGCATATCGTTGAGCTTGGAAAAATATCTTGAAAGCGCGCGGCGCTTAAGAGTGAAAAATTCATTATCTGTCATATATCTGTCTCCAAAATTACATAATAATCATTATGATTATATCATGAATCGAAAGAAAATGAAATAGATTGAGTAAAATTTCTTTAATAAATTTATTAAATTTTATTTTGATATAGACAAGCGCCTGTATTTTGGTGTATACTTATTAAGATGGCATTTTCTTTGAAAGGACTGATAGCTTTGAGAGTCTTCTCAGACAAAAAATATAATAAAATCTTTGTCTACTGCTTTGCGTTCATAATTCTTACGCTGATAATAGTGCTTATAATGTTCCAGTGGGATTCGGTAAACAGCCTTTCTTCCAACCTGCTAAGAATATTCGCGCCGGTAATATGGGGTGCAGTGATCGCTTTTGTTATGAACCCTATATCCAAGAATGTTGAGAAGTTTTTGGGAAGATTTCTTTTCAGAAAGAAGGCTCGTCCGCGAGTAGCGCGGGCTGTCGGAATAGTGGTGGCTTCGGTCTTCATAATCGCTATCATCGCGGCGATAATCCTTTCGGTAATACCCGAGCTGATATCCAACATCCCCGGAATTTATGACGGTCTTGTAAATGATGTTATGCCCGCCGCAGAAAAGTGGGTTGCCAAGCTTTTAGACGATAACCCCAGCATAGCTGAGATAGTAACCAAGGAACTGGACAACATTTCGGCAACGATAAGCAAAATCGCTTCAAGTCTTGTTCCGCAGCTTACAAATCTTTTAACGAGTCTTTTGGACTTTGCAAATTCGGTAAAGAACTTCATATTCGGATTTATCCTTGCAATATACTTCCTTTCAAGTAAAGAGGCCCTGCAGGCTCAGGCAAAGAAGCTTATTGTCGCTCTGTTCAGCGAGAGGACGTATCACAGAATTTTCACCCTGACATCGTCCACCAACAGCGCACTTTTAAGCTTTATCTACGGCAAGATAATCGACTCCTTTATTATAGGCTGCATATGCGCGGTTTGTATGCTGATATTCAGAATGCCATATGTCATGATAATCTCGCTGATAATAGGTATTACAAACATAATCCCGGTGTTCGGTCCGTTTATCGGGGCGATACCTTCAGCGGTGCTGGTGCTTATTGCAGACCCCGGCAAGGTTTTATGGTTTTTGCTGTTCATTGTCGCCTTGCAGCAGCTCGACGGCAACATCATCGGTCCAAAGATTCTTGGAAACAAAATCGGTCTTTCCTCGTTCTGGACGCTGTTCTCAATCCTTGTATGCGGAAGCCTGTTTGGAATTGTCGGCATGATAATCGGCGTTCCGCTGTTCGCTGTTATGTTCGACATAATCACGGCGATAGTGGATTCAAGGCTGAAAGCCAAGAACATGCCCACCGACAAGGAATATTACTCAATGCCGGGTGTTAACATAGGCACAGTCACAGACGCTCCCCCGCTGGATGCAATCGAGGAGACGGAGATTGAAGTCAAGCCGGATATCGGGAAGACAAAGAAGTAGATATATTAATACCGCAGTATGGATTTGCTCCGTACTGCGGTTTTATTTTTGTCGTTAAACCTTTTTACCGAGCGGAAAGATAGTACATTTAGGACATTCCGCACTCCAATCCTGATTTTTTCCGATTGTGGGACTATGAAAAATCGGAAATAACCGGGATAAAAAGAAAACGGCATACTAAAAAGTACACCGTTTTTCTGGAGCTGATACCCAGATTTGAACTGGGGACCTCATCCTTACCAAGGATGCGCTCTACCGACTGAGCTATATCAGCAACCGCTTGACACGATTCATCCGTGCCACGATTATGTATTATAATACTTACAGACCGATTTGTCAAGTGTTTTTTTAAAAATTTTCTGTTTTTTCGCAAAATTATTTTATCAGACTGAACATGTCGCTAAGTGACTACAATAATTATGATGACACTGCCATTTCGTTTTATGCATATCAAATCTGAGCCATCATTCTCTGAGCTTCTTGGACAGATACAGCACCAAATCATCATCATTACAACACTCTGCATAGCAGGGCAAGACCTTATCGCCATACCACACCCCAGAGCCGTCAGGTATATATCCGCGCTTTACATACATCCTCTGTGCGCTGCCGTAGCCGCTGTGAAGCCCCACACCTAAGTATACCGTATCGGCGTACTGCGAAGCTATTTGCTCGGCAGCGTCCATCAGGCGGGAGCCTATGCCGAGCCTTCTGAACCTTTCCAGTACCCCGAAGTCAACTATTTCGGGGTATCCCTTTCCGCCAAACGCTCCCCATTCCGAATTTGGGTAGACCGAGATATACCCCGCTATACTGCCCCTATATTCGGCGGCAAGCGCTATACATCTGCCTTCACTCCTGTGGCGAAGCCGCTCGCAGTACTTGTCCGCAGACTGATTCCAGCCCTGAGCGCGCTCCTCGGCGGCTATTGCTTCGGCATCATCTATTGCCATATCGCGTATCAGAATATCGCCGCTGCGAAGGTATATCTTCTGCTCCATTTGCGCTGTCCTTTCTTTTCTTTGGAATTACGCCATTTCCAGAACTCGGCGCAGCTCCTCGGTCTTGCGCTGCTCGGTGACGTCATGGATGACCACCATAACGCCTCCCTCCTGCCGCTCCCCGTCAAAGGGAGCCAGCAGCAGCTCCAGGGTCCGCCCGGCCGCCTCCCGCTCGCCTGACAGGTAGGCCGGCTGTTCCAGGGCCAGCACCTGCTCCAGAGAGGCGATGTCCCCGAACAGCGCGCCGTAGGCCGTCTGCTCACCGATGGGGCGGCCCAGCATCTCCTCGGCCGCCGGGTTCTTGTGGATGACCAGCCCCAGCCGGGAGAAGGCCACCACGCCGTCGGTCATGTGGAGGAACAGGGTATCCAGCTTGTTGCGCTCGTTTTCCACGGCAGCCAGTGTGGACTGCAGGACCTCGGCCATCTCGTTAAACGTTCCGGTGAGAATACCAATCTCGTCGGTGGATTCCACCGGCAGCTCGCTGTCAAAATCACCGGCGGCCACCCGCTCTGCGCCGATGGTCAGCTTTTCAATGGGGCCCACCATGGTCTTGGAGAGCAGGAAGCTCAGCAGCACGGAGATCAGCAAGCCGATGATCAGGGCCTGCATGATGATCTGGAAAAGCTGGTTATTCAGATCGGATACCGTGTCCTTGTTATCCAGAATGTAGATGATGAAGGCGTTGTCACCGCCGAAGATGGGGATGGCCACATCCATGTAGTCGGCGGAGATATCGCTTTCATCGCCTACGGTGGAGGCGTCCTTCCGTGCAACCGCGTTCCGGGCGGTCAGAAGGTTGGCGGACTGCTCCCGGGGCAGGTCGGAGGACTCGGCGCTGCCAGCCAGAAAGCTGCCTGCGGTGCCGTCCAGCACATAGTAGTTCCGGGTGCGGTAGTCGATGCCCAGCATACCGGCATTGACCTCCATGATCTCCTGAATACGCTCAGCGCCGTCCGGCTGAGCGGCGGCGCTGCGGAGGTCCGCCACAAACTCCCGGCGGTCCGCGCCGAAGGCACTGCTCATCTGCTGATAAAAGCTGTCGATATAGAAACTGGTGACGCTGGTGGTCAGGAACGCGCCTACCACCGCCATCAGGGATGTGATCAGCAGCAGGAGGATCAGCGTCAGCTTCATATGGAGACTGCGAAACATAGCCAAGGCCTCCTTCCGGACAGAATTGAGAAACGTAAAGCGTTGTTACTTCGCAA
>CALDFS010000088.1 GCA_937942105.1 uncultured Ruminococcus sp.
ACCGATATAATTGCCGCCGAGGCAATGGAGCTTCTTTTAAATCAGATAATCGAGCAGAAGAAGCGCAGACCAGTACCGCTTAAGGAGCCTATTCACAAGGTCATCAGTCCAGTTGCCATTCAAAGAGAGACTACAAAAATGTGATTGCCCGCAGCGGCATTTGGCATAATCGCAAAATCGGATAGAAAGCTTTAAAGGCTTTCCGTCCGATTTTAACTTTTATCAATTTACTTGTTTGTTTATTGCTTTGTAAAAACGTTGGTCAAATGGCTGCTTATCCACACCTGAACAGTACTTCTGCCAAGTTTTGAATATCAATTGCGCTCAGTATATGCCGCCGGTCTGTTAAAGGATAACAGCCCTACTGCCGCACCAAGCTCTCCGAAAGCCGCTCCTTGTATCTTTTGGGGATATCAAAGTTTTCGATTATTTCAGAAATTTTCTCAGGGGAAGCGTACACCAGCTCTCCGTAAAGCTTATTTTTTACCTCGGTTTTTATTTCAAACCTTGTAAGATTATATCTGAGCCTTTCAATGAATTTCTCACGGATGCTTTCGGTATAGCATACCTCAACGGTATACTGCGCTCCTGCCCTGACTTCAAGCTCAACGGTAAGGAAGCTGTCGCTTTTAAGGATGAAATCATGTTTACAGCCGTCACATTTTACTGCTACTTCCCCATCGGTAATATTTCGGAATTCAAGACTGATTCTTCGGGACATCGCCGGGCAAATTGTGACGCGCTGCATGCCTTCGCCCGCTTCGCTTGTAAAAACGGTATCCAGTCTTTTGCCGTCATTATCTTCATGAAGGGTATACGCTCCGCTGCCGTTGAAGATAAGCAAGTCAAGCACCTTTGGCAGATCAACGCTGTTGCCTGATTTTGCGCCGTCAAGAGGGATAATAGCTCCTGCCCTTGCAAGCGCCGGAAGGCTTTCAAGCCAGCGGAGCATTTTGATTCTTCGCCCGCCTTTATATTCGTCTCCGGTGAAAATATCCGTCCAAGTGCCTTCCGGAAGCCATACCGCTGTGCCCGCCATTCCTGAGCTGTTGCTCTTTTGGGCTATAGGCGCCAAAATCATCTGTCCGGCAAACATATACTCCTGCGGGCAGTTATAGGCCTCGCTGATTTCAGGATATTCGTAATACATCGGTTCTATGAGTGCTCTTCCGTTTTCTGATGTTTCAACCGAGGCTGAGTAAAGAAGAGGTATCATGCGGTGTCTTAAACGCATAAAATCCTCTGCGATTTTTCCGGTGCCGTTCATATAAAACATCGGCTCTTTTGAGAAAACCGGCGAGCAGGTGCAGTGCAGACGGTTTATCGGGCTGAAAACTCCGAACTGAAGAAATCTGACGTAAAGCTCATCGTCCTTTTCTCCGCCCTGCTGCCCGCCGGCCTGACTTTCCTGTTCTTTGACTACGCCATTGGTCACCGTGCGCGTGCTTCGTCGCCGCTGGCCTTCCGCC
>CALDFS010000089.1 GCA_937942105.1 uncultured Ruminococcus sp.
AGACCCATAGCGTCAGCAGGAATCTTGTCAGCGTCAACAACGCTTACTTCGATAGGAGCGTCAATAGGATCAGGGAAGGAAGCGGCAATTGTGGTATCAACGGGAAGCAAAAGCTTCTTGCCGAGCTTATCAGCCTTTTCAAGCATTTCACGGCAGTAATCAAGCTTCTCATCATCAACAAGCGACTTGCCTATTTCATAGCCCTTAGCCTTCAGGAAGGTATAAGCCATACCGCCGCCGATGATAAGGGTATCGCACTTTTCAAGAAGGTTGGAGATAACGTTGAGCTTATCGGCAACCTTAGCGCCGCCAAGAATAGCAACGAAGGGTCTTACAGGGTTCTCAACAGCATTGCCAAGGTAAGTAATTTCCTTCTGCATAAGATATCCGACTGCGGTTTCCTTAACGAACTTGGTAACGCCTGCGGTCGAAGCGTGGGCGCGGTGAGCGGAACCGAAAGCATCCATAACGAAAACTTCATTGTCAACCAAATCAGCAAGCTCCTTAGAGAAGCCTTCGCCGTTCTTGGTTTCATCATTACCGCGGAAGCGGGTGTTTTCAAGAAGAACAACCTCGCCGTCCTTCATTTCATTAACTGCCTTCTTTGCATTCTCGCCGACAACCGTATCATCCTTAGCAAATACTACTGTTGTGGGAAGAAGCTCTGCAAGTCTAACCGCCACAGGAGCCAGGGAGAACTTATCCTCCGGTCCGTTCTTGGGCTTGCCAAGGTGAGAGCAAAGAACTACCTTGCCGCCGTCCGCAACAAGCTTCTTGATGGTGGGAAGAGCTGCTGTGATTCTGTTGTCGTTAGTGATCACGCCGTCCTTCAAAGGAACGTTGAAGTCGCAGCGCACCAAAACCTTTTTGCCTTTTACGTTGATATCATCAACGCTGACTTTGTTTAATCCTGCCATAGTTATATCTCCTTTTTTAAAATATACTTATCAGAGCCGTAAAATACAGCCATACTTATTATATAAAATTCCGAATGAAATATCAATAGCTATTGGAAAAATTTTTTGATAAAAATTGTGAAAAAATTGCGAAAATATATTAGTTATTCTCAATAAAACATCGCTAATCATCCCATGTAAAGCGGGTAAGCTTCCCCTCGCGCGAGAGGTTGGGAAAATCCCACTGCCTTAGAATCTCATAAACAGCTATAGCCACCGAATTAGAAAGATTAAGGCTTCGCAGCTCGGGGCGCATGGGAAACCTTACGCAGCTATCCTTATTATCATGCAAAAGCTCCTCCGGCAGACCCCTATCTTCCCTGCCGAACAGGATATAGCAATTGTCCTCATAGCTCACATCGCTGTAGACGTTTTTTCCCTTAGTGGTGAAATAGTAATACTTTGGATTATCTGCGGCAGTCTTCTCAAAGAAATCCTGCAAGCTGTCGTA
>CALDFS010000090.1 GCA_937942105.1 uncultured Ruminococcus sp.
AAGGACCTTGTCCGAAGCCGCTTTCTTGCCCTTGTCTCTCCCTTCCCCCAATATAAGTTTAAACGAAAGGAAAGTTTATATGCGTTGTTTGTATCGTGAAACAAGACATAAATGTGGAGAGTATCTTGAAGTTGATGTTTTTGAAGTTTTCGAGCATCAGCGCGGCCGGAGCAAAAAACGCAAGCCTACGAGCGAAGTGCAAAAGAAGCTGAACCAGACCAACGCCGAAAAGAAGCTTGCAAGGCTGCTTTGTACAAATTTTACGAGCAGGGATATTCGCTTTGACCTTACATATAACGCCGAGCATTTGCCGGAATCGCCGGAGGATGCACAAAGGCAGATGCAGAACTTCATAAGACGCGTGAAAAGATTTCGCAAAAAGCAAGGACTGCCGGAACTGAAATATGTCGCCGTTACCGAGGTTGGAGAGCATACCGGGCGGGTCCACCATCACATTGTAATGTCTGGCGGCGTGAGCATAACTGATCTTGCCGAACTCTGGGGCGGCAGAGGCTATACAACAGCCAAGCCATTGCAGTTTAACAGTACTGGGCTTATAGGCATTGCAGTTTATTTTGTTAAAAATCCGATACTCGGCAAGCGCTGGTGCGCATCAAAAAATCTGAGCAAACCGGACGAATCGCAGAGGGATGGGGTTATATCCAAGCGCAAAGTCAGAAAAATTTATGAAAACCAGGGCGATGATGACGGACTTTTTGAAAAGCTGTACCCTGAGTATACGCTTTCGGAAATCAATACGTATTATAACGACGTGAACAGGGGCTATTACTTAACCGTTATCATGCGCAAAAAGCCGGTTAAGAGCAACGGAAAGAAGAGGTAAGCAATGAAACAAATCGAAGTAGTTATTTTTGACGAAACCGAGATTGACAGGCAGGCGCGAGCCTTGGAAGCAATGAGGGAAAGCGCCGCTATTCTTGATGAAATCGACTCTGTTCTGGCTGAAAGCGCTACCACATACCTTGACTTTGCTAATCTTGTTAACGAGATATCCGACGATTCGGATTGTATCAAAGACGGAAGGCGGCAGGCTTTTGTTTTGCCGTGTGCGTTTGCGCACGTTCGGAGGTGCGGCGTGAAGCTCTGGCGGGTCAATCGTGCGGACCTTATGGCGAGGTCGGCTTATTTCTGTTTATTTGTACTACAGCACAGTCCGAGACGTTAGGAGGTTAAACTATGAATTATTTTAAGGCGGCGGAGCAGTTGCTTTCTTCGGTGCCTGCTCTTGAACAGGCTGGAGAAAATCTTAAAAACAGATTGGAAAGGCTTATCGAGAGCGGCAAGCCGCAGGGCATCGGCGAGTTTAATCCTGACAAGCCATACCAGACCATGCGCGAGGCAAACGACACTCTCAACTGTTTTTTAGCCGTTACCGAGTGCAAGCGGAATATCGCCGAAAATAAAAAGACACTTGAGGAGATTTACTGTGTGCTCGGACAGTTGCCGAAGGAGCAGAAGGAACTCCTCGAAATGTGGTACATTGCCAAGTGCTCCAAGGAGGAAATCATGGAGCGGCTTTATATTGAGGGACTGGGGACGATTTATGCCTTGCGAAACAAAGCTGTTTCTGGGTTTGCACTCAGATATTTTGGGGCGGCGGCGCTTCCTTCGATATGAGCTGAAAAAAGTCTGAATGGAAAGCTTGCTTTTCAGGTGATATCATATAAGCATGAAATTATACATAAACGCGGTTGACTTTCGTCTCCGCGCTTTTTGATTGGAGCGGGCTATGAAAGAGTTTGCTAAAAGCTTTTATCTGAGTTCGGCTTGGCGGAAAACGCGTGAAGCGATACTCAAGCGTGATTTCGGGCTTTGCGTTCGGTGCGGTAAGCCGGGCGATATCGTGCATCACAAAATCTATCTTACGCCCGAGAACATCAACGATCCTGATATAACGCTTTCGGCGGATAATCTTGAAACGCTTTGCCGCGAGTGCCATGCGATAGAGCACGGAGGCAAGGCTGTAACCGCAAGCGGTCTGAGGTTTGACAGCGAGGGTAACCTCGTGGAAATGGAGATTTGATTATGAAAGTTTGCGAGATAGTTATTTACACAACAGGCGGAGCGCTGACGTTTGACGTTGTGCCGACGGTTGACAACTTTCAGGAGGTGCTGTCAAATGCGCTTGAGGAAGGAACAGTCGTGGTTGACACTGTTGAGGGTTCACAGCTCGTGCTTAATGCAGTTAACGCTGTAGCTATCGAGATAAAGGAAGTTTGCGAGAAGGAAATCGCTGAAGATACTCCCCCCATTGTCAAAAATTTGAGTTCTGGGATATGAACCGTGTTCAAGCCCCTTTTGTGACCGCTCGGAGCGCGTATGACCCCCCTACTTTAAGCAAAAGAAAGGAGTTTTTAAGTGGAAGATACATTAAAAGCAAGACAGAAAAAAGAAATAACCAGACTTAAAAAAGTTTATAAAAATCTGCCTAAAGATACGCTCGAAAATGTAAAAAAGTTAATCGAAAGAGCCGCTTATATGCTCGTTTCTTTGGAGGATATGGAGGCGAAAATCGACGCTGACGGGCTTGTTATTAGTATGCCGCAGGGCGACTATTCCATAGACCGGGCTCATCCCCTGCTTCAACCGTATAATGCCATGGTTAAGAACTATAACGCTACCATCAAGCAATTAAATGAGCTCTTGCCGGATTCGGATGTTGAGGCGGCTGGCTCCGCTCTTATGACTTTTGTAACTAAGCCTCAGAGGCAGGCGAAAAGAGCTTGAACTGGGTAAAGGAATACTACACCCGCATTGAAAATGGGGATATCAGAACAAGCAGACGCGTTAAAGCTGTCTACTCACGAATAGTCGCAGAGATGGACAATCTAAGTGAAGAATTCCCCTATTATTTCGACGAAGAAGCGGGCGAACGTCCGATAATCTTTATCGAGACCTTTTGCAAGCAGTCGCAAGGTGTTATTGGTGCACCGATAGAATTGGAGTTATTCCAAAAAGCTTTTATTCAGACGCTTTTCGGATTTCTTGAAAAAGAATCAGGCTTCAGGCGATTCCGGGAAACTCTCTTCTTGTGCGGTCGTAAAAACGGCAAGTCAACACTTTTAGCCGGTATTGCGCTGTATATGCTTATTGCCGACTACGAAGGAGCGGCGGAGATATACTCGGTTGCCACGAAAAAGGACCAGGCGAAAAAAGTACTTACCGAAGCGGCTAATATGCGCAAGCAGTCGCCGGAACTCAGAGCCATTACCACAAAGCGCCGGAACGATATATATTTTTCTGCTACTTCGTCGTTCTTTGAGGCTTTAGCCTCGGATTCCAATACCCTTGACGGTCTTAACTCTCATGCTGTCATAATTGATGAACTTCACGCTATACGTGACCGCAACCTGTATGAGGTTATGAAGCAGTCAACCTCAAGCCGAAATCAGCCGCTTGTTGTGATGATTACCACAGCCGGAACAGTGCGGGAGTGCATTTTCGATGATATGTACGAGCTCGCCTGCAAGATAGCAGACGGCGTAGAGGATGACGATACTTTCCTCCCGATACTCTACGAGCTTGACAGTCGAGACGAGTGGACTGATCCGCAAATGTGGGTTAAAGCAAACCCCGGACTTGGCAAAATCAAAAAATATAAAACGCTCGCCACCTTTGTTGAAAGGGCGAAAAAATCGCCTGCGGATTTGCCGGGCGTATTGTGTAAGGATTTTAACGTCAGAGAAAATTCAAGTAACGCCTGGCTCTCGTTTGCCGAGATACAGAATACCTCTACTTTCGATATCTCGGAAGTATACGACACCTACGCCATAGGAGGCTGTGACCTTTCGGCAACAACAGACTTGACAGCTGCAACACTCTTAATTCGTAAGCCTGGAGACCCGATCGTGTATGTTTTACAGCATTATTTCCTCCCCTCTGCACGTGTAGAACGGCTTGAGGAGAAAAACACGAATGAGGCTCCCTATAGGACTTGGGCGGAAAGAGGCTTGCTTACAATCTGCACGGGCAACCGCGTTAACTTCTCGGACGTGACTGGATGGTTTGTAGAGATGAGGGACAAACACAAGATAGACCCGCTGAAAATCGGCTATGACCGAGCACTTGCCGGCTACTGGGTGGACGAAATGACGTCCAACAGCTTTACCATGGAGCCGGTCGCTCAGGGTCCTTTCACTTGGAGCCAGCCCATGAGAGAAATGGGAGCAGCGTTTGCAGATAAAATCGTGAATTACAACAATAATCCGATTTTGAAATGGTGCTTATCAAATACAGCAGTAAAAAAGAGCGGCATCAACAATATTCAGCCGGTAAAAATAACCGAATCACGCCGAATAGACGGCGCTGTTTCCCTCTTAAACGCCTGGGTTATTTACGTTCGGGAATTCGAGGACTATATGTATCATGTGGGGTGATTAAATGCGCGAAAAGCGTGAAAAGCGCGGGCTTTTCCAGAGGATTTTTGGCAGACCTAAAGACGCCGAAGGCGGATATCAAGTTTATAAACTTCTAAATTCATGGCAGACAAGCTTTACGCCGTTCTCCGGCAACGCTTACGATAATAGCACTGTGCGATCTTCGGTCAACAGCTTTGCCCGGCGCGTCGCAACCGTTAAGCCCCGGCATATCATCCGGGGCGACGGAAAGGTTAACGATGTTGCAAAGAGCAAATACAACCGTCTCTTGCAGTTTGCGCCAAATCCGTATATGACGGCGTATGAGTTTTATTATAGGCTTGCTACGCAGTACAAGCTTTATAATAACGCTTTTGTCTATCCGGTCTGGGGCGAAAACGGCAAATTAGAAGCGCTTTATAACATCAGGGCGAACACTGTTGAACTCTTGGAATATGAGGGCGAAATGTGGCTCAGAATGACCTTTGCAAACGGTCACCGGTATACGTGTCCTTATACCGACGTTATACATATAG
>CALDFS010000091.1 GCA_937942105.1 uncultured Ruminococcus sp.
ACCCAAGCCATCAAACTCTCACACCAGCAGGAAGTTAAAAGTGCGGAATAGGGGTGAGAGGGTGAAGGAAAAGAGGGTCCAAGGGGGAGAACCGTGAGGGGGAGCGGGGGAAATCCGCACTTTTGCTACGGTTTTAGGGTTCCCCCGCTTCCCCTTAGGGTCATCCCCCTTGATACCGCAGGCAGTTGAACAGGTAACAAACGGCTCATCCGTAGGCGCAAAGCGTCATTGCAATCAGGTCAACGAACAAAGCTAAAAGAGGTTGCAGCATTTTTTCACATATTAAATACTTTCAGACAAACATCAGCACAAATCACAAAAACCTGAGCGAAGCCTGATTCAGGCGCGCTCTTGATATATCACAAAAAACAAAATCAATATAATAATGAAAGGATTTGTAACATTATGGAAAGAGCATTGGTATTAATGGGATGCGCCATCGGCGCGGGACTTTCAATGATAGCCGGTATAGGTCCCGGTATAGGCGAGGGCTACGCTGTAGGTAAGGCGTGCGAGGCTATAGCAAGACAGCCCGAGCAGCGCGGCAAGGTAACCACCACCATGCTGATGGGCTGCGCCGTTGCAGAGACTACCGGTTTGTACGGCTTCATCGTCGGCTTGCTTCTTATCTTCTTAGCGCCCGGAATGTTCCTGAAGAGACTTTAATGCCTATTAACAAGGGAGTTGTATTAAAATGTTGTTAAGCTGCTTGTTAAGCGCAGGCACTTCCGAGGTGTTGGACTTTCTTTCAATAAACGTCTGGCATATTCTGATGGCAATAGGCAACCTGCTTATACTGGTGCTTATTTTGAAGAAGTTCCTGTTCAAGCCGGTGCAGAATATCCTGAAGCAGCGCGAGGATGAGGTAAATAAGATTTACTCCGACGCTGACGAGGCAATGGCTAAGGCGAACCGCGACAAGGCGGCATACGAGAAAAAGCTTGTTGACGTTAAGGAAGAGGCTGACAGCCTTATTAAATCCGCCTCAGAGCGCGCCAGGCAGGAATCGGGCGAGATTGTTGCGGCGGCAAAATCCGAAGCCGAGCGCAGACTTCGCAACGCCGATGAGGATATTGAGCTTGCCAAGCGCAAGGCTGCCGAGGATATGAAAAGCTCCATCGCCGAAATGGTTGTGGACTTGGCTTCAACTGTCGCGGCAAAGGAAATCGACGCAAGCGCTCATTCCGAGCTTATCGACGAAGCGATTGACAGCCTGGGTGACGACTTATGATTAACGCTAACGATTACTCAAACGAATACGGCACGGCGCTGTATAAGCTCGCCTGTGAGGAAAACGCCCAATCTGAGATTTTTGAGGATTTAGCCAGCACTGCAAAGGTCTTTGAGGATAACCCCGGGCTTATACGCCTGCTTTCAAACCCGCGTCTTTCCGCCGAGGAGAGGGCGCGCACGGTCGAGGATATCTTCGGCGGCAGGGCAAACCGATACCTTGTGAATATGCTGAAGATTCTTGCCGAAAAGCGTATATGCCATATTATTCCAAGGTGCAGGGCAGAGTATGAAAAGCTCTACTGCGAGGCAAACGGTATATTGGCTGTAACGGCGACTTCGGCGGTCGAGCTGAGCGAAGCCCAGAAGCAAAGGCTTATAGCCAGGCTCGCCGATAAGACCGGCAGAAAAATCATGCTTAATTGCAGGGTGGATGAAAGCTGCCTGGGCGGAATCAGACTGGAATACGGCGGCAAGCGGTTCGACGCAAGCGTTAAGAATAAGCTTGAAGCCATGAAAAAATCCCTTATGAGCAGATACTAAGCGGTATCCTGCTTGTAAAGAAAGGATTGCATTAGATATATGAATTTAGACGAAATCAGCAGCCTTATAAAGGCTCAGATAAAGAATTACGAAGCCAAGGCGGAGCTTTCCGAAACCGGCAGCGTTGTTACTGTTGGCGACGGTATAGCTTCCGTCTACGGTTTGGATAACTGCCTTTCCAACGAGCTTGTGCAGTTCTCCAACGGCAGCTATGGCATGGCTCTTAACTTGGAGGAAGACTTTGTTTCTGTAGTCATGCTCGGCACGGATGAAGGCGTCCGCGAGGGGGACACTGTAAAGCGCACAGGCGCGGTAGTATCCGTCCCGGTGGGCGAGGGGCTTATAGGCAGAGTTGTAAACGCCTTGGGTCAGCCGGTTGACGGCAAGGGACCTATAAAGTGCGATAAAATGCTCCCCATAGAGCAGAAGGCGACCGGTATAATCGAAAGAAAATCTGTAAGCGTTCCTTTGCAGACGGGTATTAAGGCGATAGATTCAATGATACCCATAGGCCGCGGTCAGCGTGAGCTTATAATCGGCGACAGGCAGACCGGTAAAACAGCCATCGCGGCAGATACCATAATCAACCAGAAGGGCAAGAACTGCATATGCATATATGTTGCCATAGGTCAGAAGAACTCCACCGTGGTTCAGATGGTGGAAACCCTTTCCAATGCGGGAGCTATGGACTACACAATAGTAGTAAGCTCCACCGCAAGCGAGCTTCCCACCCTGCAATATATCGCGCCATACGCAGGCTGCACCATGGGCGAATACTTCATGAAGCAGGGCAAAGACGCGCTTATCATCTATGATGACCTTTCAAAGCACGCCGTAGCCTACCGCACACTTTCGCTTTTAATCAGAAGACCGCCGGGACGTGAAGCATACCCGGGCGACGTTTTCTATCTTCATTCAAGACTGTTAGAGCGCGCGGCGCGCCTTTCGGACGAGATGGGCGGCGGCTCGCTGACAGCTCTTCCCATAATAGAAACTCAGGCGGGGGACGTTTCGGCATATATCCCCACCAACGTAATATCCATTACCGACGGTCAGGTGTTCTTGGAGACTGAGCTGTTCAACGCGGGCATAATGCCGGCTGTAAACCCGGGTATCTCGGTAAGCCGGGTGGGCGGCGCGGCTCAGCTTAAAGCCATGAAGCAGGTTTCGGGCACCTTAAAGCTCCTTTACTCCCAGTACCGCGAGCTACAGTCGTTCGCGCAGTTCGGCTCGGATCTGGATAAGGACACCAAGGAAAGGCTTGCTCAGGGCGAGCGCATAGTAGAGGTTTTAAAGCAGGACAGAAACAGCCCTGTTCCGGTAGAGCTTCAGGTATGCATAATCTTCGCGGTGGTAAACAACTATTT
>CALDFS010000092.1 GCA_937942105.1 uncultured Ruminococcus sp.
CGTCCGAGAACATCTGGATGAATCTTCTGTAGCAGTCCCAAGCCCAACGAGGGTTGCCGGACTTTTCGGCGATAACGTTTACAACAGTTTCGTTAAGACCGAGGTTGAGGATGGTATCCATCATACCGGGCATTGAAGCTCTTGCACCTGAACGTACCGAAACGAGAAGAGGATTTTCCATATCGCCGAACTTCTTGCCGGTGATGTTTTCCATCTTTTCGATGTACTCCATGATTTCGGCGCGGATTTCAGGGTTGATCTGACGGCCGTCTTCATAATACTGTGTGCAAGCTTCAGTGGAAATAGTGAAGCCCTGAGGAACAGGAAGACCGATATTGGTCATCTCTGCGAGATTTGCGCCCTTTCCGCCGAGAAGATTACGCATTGTGGCGTTTCCTTCGGTGAAAAGGTAACAATACTTTTTGCTCATAGTTTTTACCTCCAAATTTTTATCCGATTATTCACCCTATTTTGCATAAACGGAGTTAAACTCATTATAGCAGAAATCCAAACTTTTTTCCATATATTTTGTATAAAAAATCTCACAAATTCTCAGCAAAATATTTGTGCAATATTGTGCAAAAAGGGAGCTTCAATTCGCTTGAAAGATTTGAAACATTGTTGTATAATAATATAAGTTTATTATGCGAAAGTATGCGATTTCGCTGCAAATTCAGATTTGGAGGTTACATATATGGAAAATGCTATTATATTAGCCGGCGGATTGGGCAAAAGGATGAATTCCGAAAAGCCCAAGGTTCTTTTAGAGGTGCTGGGCAAGCCGATGCTTTCATGGGTGACGGACGCATGCGTAAACGCCGGTATCGAGCGGATATGCGTTGTAAAGGGCTACGGCGCCGAAATGATTGACGATTTCGTTGCCGGAAGGTTTGAAACAGCCTACCAGCCCGAGCGCTTGGGAACAGGTCACGCGGTGATGTGCGCGGAGGAGTTCTTAAAGGCGAATTCCGACAGCCACACCTTTATAGCGTGTGGTGATGCACCCTTCACCGATTTCAAGACCATCCGCGCGGCATATGAATATCATAAGATGTCTGACAGCGCAGTAACCGTTGTAACGGCGGAGATTGCCGAGCCTAAGGGCTATGGCAGGATAATCCGCACTAAAACCGGCATATCCGGCATAGTCGAGGAAAAGGACTGCACGGATGAGCAGAGGAAGATATGCGAGATATCCTCGGGCTGCTACTGGTTCAAAACAAGCGCACTGCTGGAAGCACTGCCAAAGCTGACCAGAAACAACGCTCAGGGCGAGTACTACCTTACCGACACTATTGAGA
Source organism: uncultured Ruminococcus sp. (assembly GCA_937942105.1). Lineage (GTDB taxonomy): Bacteria > Bacillota > Clostridia > Oscillospirales > Ruminococcaceae > Faeciplasma. Next base: position 1,302 of record CALDFS010000092.1, read on the forward strand.
TACTTTTAAACAGCGGCAAAAAGGCAACCGCTTTTAAGACCGACAATGCCGACGCCGTGCTCGGCGCGAACGACCGCAAGGGCTTGTTGAAGCTCAACGAGATTGCAAGGCAGAGGATAATTGAGAAGCACCTGACAGCGGGGGTAGAATTCATCACTACCGATGGAATCATCATCTCGCCGGACGTTAAAATCGGCAAGGGAACCAAGGTTCTGCCATCAACTATACTGATGGGCAGGACGGAAATCGGCGAAAACTGTGTTATCGGTCCCAATTCAAGGCTGACAGACGTAAGGGTTGGCAGCGATTCTATTATGGATAACGTGGTTGCGGTGGATTCAACTGTCGGAAACCATGTAAAGGTGGGTCCGTTCGTTCAGCTCCGCCCGGGCGCTGTTATGAAGGATTACTCCCACGCCGGCGACTTTGTGGAGATTAAGAACTCCGTAATAGGCGAGGGCACATCGGTATCCCACTTAACATATCTTGGCGACAGCGATATCGGCAAGAACGTAAACTTCGGCTGCGGTACGGTGACGGTCAACTATGACGGCACGAATAAGGCGCGCTGCACCATTGGGGACAATGCGTTTATCGGCTGCAACACCAACCTTGTGGCTCCCGTGAAGGTAGGAAATGCCGCCTACACCGCTGCCGGAAGCACCATCACCAAGGACGTGCCGGACGGCGCATTAGCCATCGAGCGCGGGCAGGAGGTCATAAAGGATGGCTACGCTGTTAAGAAGCTCACACGGCATCTGGAAAAAGGAAAGAAATTTAATTGATTTTGAT
>CALDFS010000093.1 GCA_937942105.1 uncultured Ruminococcus sp.
TCGGAATTACGCTTAACCCAATGTTCGGCGCCGCCGCGATGAGCCTTTCAAGCTTCTGCGTTGTAAGCAATGCGTTAAGGCTGAATTACTGCAAGCTCTACGGCAAGAACGGCAGACCTTCCGTTCCGGCTGTTTCATATCAGCCATCAGCTATGAAAGCTGCCGAGCCGGAAAAACCGCAGATTGCTCTTACCAAGACCATAACCATAGAAGGCATGATGTGCGAGCACTGCGAGGGATATGTAAAGGAAGCCCTTGAAGCTCTGCCGCAGATAGTATATGCAAAAGCCAATCATAAAACAGGCATCGCCGTTGCAGAGCTTACGGCGGATGTCCCGAATGAAGATATCATTATGGCTATTGAAGCCGAAGGATATAAAGTAATATCGATAAAAAATCAATAAGGAGAGAACCAAAATGACAAAAACTATCAAGGTTGAAGGCATGGCCTGCGCTCATTGCGAAGCTAAGGTAAAGGCAGCTTTGGAAGCTGTAGAAGGTGTTGCAAGTGCAGATGCAAGCCACACGGCAAACAACGCAGTTGTAACGCTGACAAAGGATGTTCCTGATGAGAAGCTTTTAGAAGCAGTCAACTCAACCGGCAGATTCAAGGCAACATGCGTTGAATGATTTTAATATGCCGATACAGAAAGATACAGCGGCATAACTAAAAGTGCGCTTCAAGAGCAGCAGCTTCTGCTTGAAGAAGCGCACTTTTTCACATTTGATTGAAGCTGAAAAGTTTATTGATTTATTCCGACTAATTCAATTTATCGCTTGTAATCGCAGGAATTATCTGTTATTATCATCTTAGCTGGGATGAACGACGCTTCGTCTTCGGCAATAACATTTACTGGACGTATATTATGAAAAAACTAAAAAGATTTTTATGCGGAGCGATATGTGCGGTTACGCTTGTTATGGGCTGCGGCTGCTCGTCGCCCGAAATCAGAGGAGGAAGCGTAATGCTTGAAAAAAACACGATAATTACCGACTATACGGCAAAGGATGTTAAGCTTAAGGGCGATTTCTACGATAATGCCCTTAAAAAGGAGCTTGAATATCTTCTGAGTCTGGATAATGACAGGCTTTTGTGCAACTTCCGCAAAAACGGCGGAGTTGACTGGAAGGACGCCGAGCCTTACAACGGCTGGGAAAACTCCCTCATCGGCGGACACACCATGGGTCACTATCTGACCGCATTGGCTCAGGGCTATGTAAATGCTTCGGTATCGTCTTCCGATAAGGCAAAGCTTTATGATAAGATGACTGCAATCGTTGACGGATTGGCTGAGTGCCAGCGCGAAAGCGGCTTTTTGTGGGGCTCAACCGTTCTGAATGTAGGTAATCTTGAAATTCAGTTTGACAATGTTGAAAAAGGCAAGTCAAACCTGTTTACAGAGGCATGGGTTCCGTGGTACACTATGCACAAGATTTTCGAGGGACTTATCTCGGTTTACGAGCTTGCCGGATATCAGCCGGCTCTCGATATCGCCTGCAAGCTGGGCGACTGGACATATGAGCGCACCCAGAAGTGGGATGATGCCACTCACAAAACAGTTTTGAGCATAGAATACGGCGGAATGAACGACTGCCTTTATGATCTCTACCGCCTTACCGGCGTTGAGAAGTACGCCAAAGCCGCACATGCCTTTGATGAGGATCCGCTGTTCGAGCTTATCCGCTCAGACGGTGCAAACGTTCTTAACAACCGCCATGCAAATACCACTATCCCCAAGATAATAGGCGCTTTGAAGCGCTATGAGGTTCTTGACGGCAGAAAGATAGACGGCAAGACGGTTGACGCTTCGGAGTATCTTGAAACCGCTGAAATTTTCTGGCAGATGGTTGTTGACCATCATACATATCCCACAGGCGGCAACAGCGAATGGGAGCATTTCGGCGAGGATGATATCCTCAACCGTGAGCGCACAAACTGCAACTGTGAGACCTGCAATGTATACAACATGCTCAAATTCACCAAGGAGCTGTTTGAGGTCACCGGCGATAAGAAATATGCCGATTACTACGAGGAAGCCTTTATCAATCACATCTTAGCCTCTCAGAACCCCGAAACCGGTATGACTACATACTTCCAGGCGATGGCAACAGGCTACTTCAGAACCTTCTCCACCCCCACAGACAGCTTCTGGTGCTGCACCGGAACAGGCATGGAGAACTTCACCAAGCTGGGCGATGGTATGTATTACCGTAATGGTGAAAAGCTTTACATCAATATGTACATCCCGTCCAAATACAGACAATACCAGCCTGTTCCGGTTCTCCTCATGACGATTATAAGAACG
>CALDFS010000094.1 GCA_937942105.1 uncultured Ruminococcus sp.
ATTCATGAATGAGCATAAAAAACAGCTCTGGTTTGCGACTAATATTGAGATATGCGAGTATCACAAGGCGTATCAGGCGCTGGAATACTCGGTAAGCCCCGAGACGAGGATGGTTTACAATCCTACTGCTAAGGAAATCTGGCTGGCGAAGGGTAATTGGTATCGGTCTGATGAGGTTATTAGTGTTAAGCCGGGAGAAACGATTACTTATTGATTTTTCAGTGAGATGTGAACTGTTACATAGTGCAGGGATGGAAAGCTTTTAATTTTGTACTATTGAAACTTAGCATATAACCAACGGCTCTGCCGACTAAATCAGTCAGCAGAGCCGTTAAATTTATCTATTCATCAGGAGATTAAAGCACTCTAACCTTAACAACGCCCTCGATAGCTTCGATATCCTTGCAGGCGGTCTTTACATCGCCGGTAACATCGAGCATGGTATATGCCCAATCCTTCTTGGACTTTGAGGCAACGCTTTCGATATTTGCGCCGGTGCTGGAAATCGCCGCTGTTACCTGCGAGAACATGGTGGGCACGTTCTTGTGGATGACGCATACCAGATGGTCGGCGGTCTTTGCAAGCTCGCAGTCGGGAAGATTTACCGAGTTGTGAACCTTGCCGGTTTCGATGTAGTCTATAAGCTCTATTGCCGCCATGTAAGCGCAGTTATCCTCCGATTCAGGGGTAGAAGCGCCTAAGTGCGGGATAGCGGTAACGCCGTCTACCCCGATAACCTCGTCAGACGGGAAGTCGGTTACATATGCCGCAACCTTGCCGGATGCGAGCGCAGCTACTATATCAGCGGAGTTTACAAGCTCTCCCCTGGCGAAGTTAAGGATCCTTACGCCGTCTTTCATCTTGGCAAGGGAATCTGCGCAGACGGTGTTCTTTGTCTCTGCATTGCAGGGAAGGTGGAGGGTGAGATAATCAGCCTCGGCATAAACCTCGGGCAGAGTCTTAACAACCTTTACGCCCGGCTTCAAGCCCAAAGCGGCGGTTACGGAAAGGAAGGGGTCATATCCCACAATCTTCATGCCGAGCGAAAGGGCGGTGTTTGCTACCTTTACGCCGATAGCACCCAAGCCAACTATGCCAAGGGTTTTGCCCATGATTTCGGGACCTACAAACTGGCTCTTGCCTTTTTCAACGAGCTTTCCGACCTCTGCGCCCTGACCTTTAAGGGTCTTAGCCCAGTCGATGGCGTTGGCTACCTTTCTTGAAGCTAATAGCATACCGGCTATAACAAGCTCCTTAACGGCGTTTGCATTTGCGCCGGGGGTGTTGAACACGCATATGCCTGCCTCAGAGCAGCGGTCTATCGGGATATTGTTGACGCCCGCGCCCGCTCTGGCTATAGCCAGAAGCTCGGGGTTGAATTCGTAATCCAGCATATTTGCCGAACGAACCATTATAGCGTCGGGATTACTAGCGTTATCGGCAACGTTATAGTAAGCTTTATTGAAATTGTCGGTGCCGACGGCGGCAATTTTATTAAGAGTTAAAATATTATACATTTTCAGCCTCAAACTTTCTTATGAACTCGCAGAGCTTCTCAACGCCCTCATAGGGCATTGCGTTGTAGATGGAAGCCCTCATGCCGCCGACTGTGCGGTGACCCTTGATGTTGATGAATCCTGCCTTCTTGGCTTCGGATACGAACTTGGCATCCAGCTCGTCGTTTCCGGTTACAAAGGGAACGTTCATAAGTGAACGGTCCTTGCCCTGAACGGTGGGCTTGAAGAGCTTGGAGTTATCCAGGCAGTTATACAAAAGCTCCGCCTTTTTCTTGTTAAGCTCTGCCATAGCCTTAAGTCCGCCCTTATCCTTTATCCAGTCAAGAACAAGACCTAAGATATAGATTCCATACGTCGGCGGGGTGTTGTACATAGAGCCGTTGTCTACATGCGTCTTATAGTTGAACATGGTGGGGGTGATATCCATGGCGTTGCCGACCAGATCCTCACGAATGATGACAACGGTAAGACCCGCAGGACCCATATTCTTCTGAGCGCCGGCATAGATCATGCCGAACTTGGAAACGTCCACCGGCTCGGAAAGGATGCAGCTTGACATATCCGCGATTATCGGAACGCCCTTTGTATCGGGAAGCTCGTTGAAGCGGGTGCCGTAGATGGTGTTGTTGTAGCAGATGTGGAAATAGTCAGCCTCGGGGTCGAACTTGGATTCGTCCAGCTCGGGGATATATGAAAACGTCTTATCCTTGGAGGACGCTACTATATTGCACTTGCCGTATCTTGAAGCTTCCTGATAAGCCTTATTCGCCCACTGACCGGTGATTACGAAATCTGCCTTGTTGTTCTTGTTCATAAGGTTCAAGGGAATCATTGCGAACTGGCTGGAAGCGCCGCCCTGCAAGAACAGAACCTTATAGTTATCGGGGATAGCCATTACCTCGCGGAGCTTTGCCTCAACGCTGTCGATAATAGCCTGATACTCCTTTGAACGGTGGGACATCTCCATAACTGACTGACCGGATTCGCCGTATTCCAGCATTTCATCCGCCGCTCTTTTCAATACTTCCTCCGGGAGCATTGCAGGACCCGCGCTGAAGTTGTAAACTCTCATTTTAATGACCTCCATTGTGATGCTTTATTAATATACTGCGGCAAAGCCGTTTGGCTATAGCCGTGTTGTTATTGTCATCTATTATACTTCATACACGAACAAGTGTCAACAGTACAAAAACAAAAATTATTATCACATTAAAGCAATGAATTTGGTTATTTTGACACATCTTTTTTGCGATAATGCGAAAAAGGCGCGTTCCATGCACATACCGCCCTGTCATTAACAATAATTTTCCTCATACACCTTGACAACTACGGCAATATGGATTAAAATACATCTTGACGCTGTTAATATAATATGAGAAGTGCGGGCTTGCGGTCAGCCGCGAATCCTGCTTCTGATGAAAGGAAATAATAAGTATGGATAATTCATTAAAGACTATGGATAAAATCGTCGCTCTATGCAAGGGCAGAGGATTTATCTTCCCCGGAAGCGATATTTACGGCGGTCTTGCCAACACGTGGGACTATGGTCCGCTTGGCGCAAGAATGAAAAACAATGTTAAAGACGCCTGGCGCAAGCGCTTCATTCAGGAAAGAAAGAATAGCTACGAGGTTGACGCCGATATCTTAATGCATCCCCGCGTGTGGGAGGCTTCGGGTCACGTTGCAAGCTTTTCCGACCCGCTTTTAGACTGCAAGGAGTGCAAAATGCGCCACCGCGCCGACAATCTTATTGACGATTTCGACCCCAACGCCCATGCCGACGGTATGACAAAGCAGGAGATGTTTGAATACATCAAGGAGCATCATATCCCCTGCCCCCACTGCGGAAAGCACAACTTCACCGAGATCCGCGAATTCAACCTTATGTTCCAGACCTACCGCGGTGTTACCGAAAACGCAAAGAGCATAATTTATTTAAGACCCGAAAACGCTCAGGGCGAATACGTCAACTTCTTAAACGTTCAGCGCACCATGCGCGCAAAGCTGCCTTTCTCCATCGGTCAGATAGGCAAGGCCTTCAGAAATGAGATCACCCCCGGCAACTTCACCTTCCGCACCATCGAATTTGAACAGATGGAGTTCCAGACCTTCTGCAAGGAAGGCACCGACACCGAGCTTTACGAGTACTTTAAGGCATACGGTCACAAGTTCTATGAGGATTTGGGAATTCCAAGTGAGCATTTAAGGTTCCACGACCATGAAAAGCTTGCCCACTATGCAAAGGCCGCCTGCGATATCGAATTCCTGTTCCCGTTCGGCTGGGGCGAGGTAAACGGTACCCACAACCGCACCAACTTCGACCTTACCCGCCATCAGGAATACAGCGGCACCAAGATGGAGTATTTAGACCCCGAAACAAACGAGCGGTTTATCCCCTTCATAATCGAATCCACCTATGGATTGGACAGAACAGTTCTTGCACTTCTGTGCGAGGCTTACGATGAAGAGGTCATTGACGCCGAGAAGAACGATGTTAGAACAGTTTTGCACCTGAACCCGGCAATCGCTCCTTACAAGTGCGCGGTTCTGCCGCTTTCAAAGAAGCTTTCGGACGATGCTATGAAGGTATATGAGAAGCTCTCCAAGAAGTTCATGACCGACTTTGACGAAACCGGCTCAATCGGCAAACGCTACCGCCGCGAGGATGAAATCGGCACCCCCTGGTGCATAACCTTCGACTTCGATTCGCTTGAAGATAACTGCGTTACCGTTCGCGACAGGGACACTATGGAGCAGGTAAGGCTGCCTATTGACGAGCTTGAAGGATATATCGCTTCTAAAATCGAATTCTGATTATAATGTAAACCCGCTTTTGCCTGAGGGCGAAGGCGGGTTTTTACAAAGGGGACGTATTAATATGTGGTTTATAATGGCTCTTTTATCGGCAATTTTCGCCTCGCTCACATCTATCCTTGCAAAGGTGGGAATCGAGGGAGTAAATTCAAATCTTGCCACGGCTATACGAACGGTAGTTGTTGTAATAATGTCCTGGGGGATGGTGTTTATAACCAACACTCAGGGCGGCATATCGGATATAAGCCGTAAAAGCTGGCTGTTCCTTATCCTTTCGGGACTTGCGACCGGGGCTTCGTGGCTGTGCTATTATAAAGCTTTGCAGATCGGCGAGGCTTCAAAGGTCGTGCCGATTGACAAGCTTAGCGTGGTTATAACCCTTATTCTTGCCTTTGTGTTTCTTCATGAGGATTTCACCGCGAAATCTCTTATCGGATGCGCGCTTATCGGCGCGGGAACGCTGTTGATGGTCTTATAGGCGTAATCAAGACATAAAAAGACCGCCGCCCCGGGAATTTGCTTCCTTGGGCGGCAGTTGTTTATATTTTAATTCTTATAGCAGCTGTTCAACGTTCCGACAAGGTTAGACAGCGCAACGCATCCCAAAGCTATTGCCATTCTATGCTTAACCTCCGGCTTTTCTTTTTTTACGGCGCCTATAGCTAAAACCACTGCGCAAAGCGATATTATCTCCTCAGCTATGCTCAAAGCCAGCTTGATTATCCTTTTGTCATCCATATCAACTACCATCCTCTATATGAATCATTCCGCCTTGGCGGGGCATTTTGCCTTTGACTTTGTGAATCTTACCATTCCGGTTCTGTCGAGCGCAACCATAAGAACGGGGATGAAAATAAGCTGCAAAATTATTCCGGGGATGGCGTTTAAGAAAGCGCCCGCCATGAAGGCCTGAAGCCCGAACGAGCCGCCCTTTATTCCCAAAATTATATACTGCGCGATTCCCCAGACGGCGCGCCCTGCCAGCATGGCGACTATCATGCTTCGATAAAGAGAAATTATGCATTTCCACTTTGAAAGCCCATACATCAGCCCGATAACAAGACCGTAGGTGCAAAGCTCAAACTGCATTGAAATAGCACCCGGCATGGGAGGCATCCCAAACAGGACATTGCGCAGAAGGGGCAGAATTACGCCGACCGCCGCGCCGTACTGCCAGCCGCATATCAAGCCGCAGAGCATTACCGGAATGTGCATCGGCAGAAGCATACTGCCAAGGGTTTTCAGCTGGCCGGTCAGAAACGGAAGCAAAAGCCCGATAGCTAAAAACATAGCCGCCAGCACCATATTTTTTATGTTTTCATGTGATTTTATCTTTGGAGAGTTGTTCATAGTGTCCGCCTTTCAATAAGTTAATCGCAAATTGTTTCCCGTGGAACATTTAACAAATTAATTATACATGAGCGCTATTGATTTGTCAATATCACTGCCCATCCGTTTCAGGATTAATCTGCTAATCTTATGCTTATCTCCCCCGAATCAATGGCGTGAACGCCTGAATCATCCTTCACCACAAGCTTGGCGCTGTCGTCTATTCCAATCACCTGCGCAGGGCGGATATCCTCCCCTTTTATGATGTTTACCGTCTTGCCAATCAACACCGAGCGGCGGCGGTATTCCTTCAAAAACTTCTTTTTAGTTATCTGAGGGAGGTATTTATCGAGATTATCTAATACATTTTGTAGAACCGCAGTCCGCATATCCTCAGAGTATTCTTTGAACACCGCCGTAGCGACGTTTTCAAGTTCTTTAGGAAATCCACCCTTGGGTTCGCAGAGGTTTATTCCTATGCCTATTACGGCGAAATCGAGCTTATCATGCTCAAAATCGAAGCGAGTCTCGGTCAGAATCCCGCATAGCTTTTTGCCGCCGGAATAGATATCATTCACCCACTTTATGCCCATCTCTTTGCCGGAGACGCGCTCCAATCCGTCCGCGACTGCACAAGCGACCGCCGGGGTTATCAGCATGGCAGTTTTAACGTCGCAGTCCCCTTTCCAGATAACAGACATATAAAGTCCGGTGTTTTCGGGGCTGAAAAAGCTTTTGCCGCGCCTTCCCCTGCCAGCCGTCTGGCGATTGGCTATGGCAACAGTTTTGTCGGGCGCGCCGGCTTTTGCGCGCTCTACAAGATATGTGTTGGTGGAATCTATCTCGTCAAAAAATTCTATTTTGTAGCCGTGGTATTCGGTCATGATTGTCATAGCAGTTTTCTCTCCATAACTACAGCGATATAGTTGCCCTCGTCCGACTCGATACCGGTGGGTGCAAAGCCGTTTTTGCGCCAGAAAGCCTCGCTCTGCGGGTTGCCCTTGGCAAAAGCAAGTCTTACTGAGCCGTAGCCCAGCCCCGAGATGAATTTAAGGCAATCGCTGATGATTTTAGAGCCTTCGCCCCTGCCCTGCCTTGATTTATCCATCATAAAAAGACCGATAAAGGCGGTGGATTCATTGGGGTAACCGAGTATCAAATCCATCACTGCGGCAAGGCTTTCGCCATCGAAGAAGCCGAAATAGTACTTCTGCTCATAGGTGGTTCGGGGCGGGAGAGCGGACATATCCGATATAATGCTCTCGCGGGTGACGAACGGCGGGCAGTACTTATAAAACATCGAGTTGCCAATGCTCAGGCGGTATATGGCTTCAACATCCTCGGTGGTAAGTATTCTTGATGTATATTCGGGAGATATTGCCGATATGTCTGCACGTTTTGGGGACGGCTTTGTCTCCCATTTTAACGAATCAAGATATCTCTGCGCTTCCTGCCTTGATTTGAATATTATTATCTGCTTGCCCTGGCCATGCTTCTCCAAGAGCTCATATATCTGAGGAAGCTTATTTGGCGCGAAATCGAGGATTGCCTGCCGGAATTCAGGGTCAAGCTCTGATTCCACCCAAGGCATTTCCTCCCTGACCTTGCCCACCCTTTTGCGGGCACCATCCAAGCAGACCTCGGTGGGATAGTCGAGCAGGAATACGGTGTCGGCGGCGATAAGCCTTCGCTCCAGCGTTCGCTGATAGTTGCCGTCGATTATCCAGCTATCCTTGGCGAGAATCTCGCCAAGCTTTGCGTCAAATTCCTCCCGCGGGACGGTGGTTCTGTCCGGCTTATGATAGAGCATATCGAGGTAATAGAGCGGCAGAGCAGTGATATCCCTAAGGCTTCGGGAAAATGTGCTTTTCCCTGCGCCCGGGCAGCCGATTATTATTACTTTGTTCATCTTGGACTCCTTGTGTAAATGTCATTAAAAAACGGAACCCTTTTCGGATTCCGTTTCTTTTTGCATAAATCAAATCTGAACCGAGTAGTTGGGAGCTTCCTTGGTGATATAGATATCATGCGGGTGAGACTCCTTCAAGCCAGCACCGGTTATTCTTACGAACTTGGTCTTGGTATGAAGCTCTTCAACGGTGTGGCAGCCGCAGTAGCCCATACCGCTTCTTATGCCGCCGCAAAGCTGGAATATAGTGTCAGAAAGAAGTCCCTTATAGGGAACTCTTCCTTCAACGCCCTCGGGGACGAGCTTTTTCGAGCCGGTCTGGAAGTATCTGTCCTTCGAGCCGCAGGCCATCGCGCCAAGGCTTCCCATTCCTCTGTATACCTTAAACGAACGTCCCTGATAGATCTCTATCTCGCCGGGGGCTTCGTCGCATCCTGCTAAAAGTGAGCCGAGCATTACAACGTTTGCGCCCGCCGCCAGTGCCTTAACTATATCGCCGGAGTACTTAATGCCGCCGTCAGCGATTACCGGAATACCATATTTGTCAGCCATGCATGCGGCGTCATAAACCGCTGTTATCTGCGGAACACCCACGCCTGCAACAACTCTGGTCGTGCAGATGGAGCCGGGACCTATGCCGACCTTAACACAGTCCGCGCCCGCCTTGATAAGGGCCTCTGTTCCCTCGGCGGTGGCAACGTTTCCTGCGATCACAGGAACATCCGGGAATGCATTTTTAACCTTTTCAAGGCAGTTAAGTATATTATGTGAATGACCGTGTGCTGAATCAAGAACCAGGCAGTCAACGCCGGCAGCTACCAGAGCGCCTGCTCTATCCAAAACGTCGTTAGTAACGCCTATTGCAGCGCCGCAGATAAGTCTGCCCTGTGAATCGGTTGCGGAATAGGGGTACTTTACTGCCTTTTCGATATCCTTAATGGTGATAAGTCCTTTAAGATGACCTTCGCCGTCTACCAGCGGAAGCTTTTCTATCTTTTTTCTGCGAAGGATCTCCTGCGCTTCCTCCAACGATGTTCCGACCGGCGCTGTTACAAGGTCTTCCTTTGTCATAACATCGCCTATTCTTATTGAGAAGTCGGTGATGAAGCGCATATCGCGGTTGGTGATTATGCCGCAGAGCTTGCCGTCAGCCTCGACAATCGGAACGCCGGAAATGCGGTATTTGCCCATAAGCTCGTCAGCGTCGGCAACGATATTGTCGGGCGAAAGGAAGAACGGATTTACGATAACGCCGTTCTGTGAGCGCTTGACCTTATCGATTTCGTCCGCCTGCTTATCGATAGTCATGTTCTTGTGGATGATTCCTATTCCGCCCTCTCTGGCAACAGCTATTGCCATGGCGGATTCGGTAACCGTATCCATCGCGGATGTCATAATGGGAACATTGAGCGTTATGCCCTTGCAGAGGGTTGTTTTAAGCTCAACCAAATTGGGGGTAACGTCCGACTCAGCGGGAACAAGCAGAACATCGTCGAAGGTTAGACCTTCTTTGCCAAACTTAGCTTCAAAATTCGTCTCGAGCATACTTTTCCTCCATATTCTTTTTTGATTCTTTTGGTTTATTAAATGTATTTTATCTAATATACACTAATTTTATCGAATAGTCAATAGGACAAACGCAAGTTGTCAGGGGGTTAATGCGGTGATGGGGTGAAGCACTGAAATCCTCCTGCTAACAGGCTTCTTCGGGCTATAAATCCTCGATATCTATTCCCATGTCTTTAAACATTTCCTCTACACTCGAAAAGGTTTTGCTGTTTGATTCATCCGCCTCATGCTCCTTGATTATTCTTTCGATTGCCTCCATTTTTTCTTTGGGATATACTACAGTCGGAATCTCGGGCGGCATCTTTCCAGATTTTAGTTTGTGCGGCTTTCTGTGTGGCATAATTTTCTCCTTTCGTTTCATTGCTTCCATATATTTGAAAAATGAGAGATGCGCATAGCTATGCACATCTCTCATAATTTAAAACTCTGTCACGCGATAGAAGGCTTCGGTCGGCTGATAATCCTTGTCAAACAGCAGCGGGCAGTTTTCAACAACCTTGCCCTGAAGCTTGAAATGATTCAGCCAGGAATACTTGTTCGATACTCCCCACAGGGTGACGTTTTCGATAACTCCCTTATACTGCCTGAAAATTTCAAACAGCCTGCTGTATACCTCGGGGACCTTTTTCACCGTCTCTGCGGTGATTTCACCGGGATGGTCCCAGTCGACGCAGTTAACATCCATTTCGGTTACGTGGATTTTAAGCCCCGTTTCAGCGTACATATCATATGTCCGTTTTATTTCGTCGAAATCCTTTTCTTTCAGGAAGGCGTTGACGTGGCACTGGCAGCCGATAACATCCACCAATCCCCTATCTTTAAGATTGTTAACTAAATTCAGTATCCTTTCGCGCTTTACCGGGTTGTACTCGTTGTAGTCATTGCAGCAAAGCTCAGCCTTGGGGAAATGCTCCCTTGCCATGGCGTAAAGGGTATAAAGGTAATCTTCGCCGAATTTGTCCTTATAAACAGTCTGTCTTAGGGCTTCGCCTTCCTTTTTATCGTTGACAGCTTCGTTTACAACATCCCAGCAGTAGCAATCCGGGAAATGCTCGGCAACAAGGTCATAATGCTCGCGGGTGTTGGTCATCAGCTCCTCTGGTGTTAGCTGGTCGAAGATTCCCCATGGGTATGAACCGTGCCATGAAAGCGTATGCCCGCGAACGAGTATGCCGTTATCCTTGGCAAAATTATAGATTTTATCGGCTGGAGCAAAATCAACGCACTTTGCAGGGTGAATAAACTGCTCCCTGTCCCTGATAACAGGCGGCTCCGGCTTTTTGCCCTGCTTTTCAAGCTCGCGGAGTTTTCTGAAATCCGGCTTGTCATAGTCATGGGGGTGGATTCCGACATACTTCATTTCATTTTCGGCTGTGACGGTGCTGAAATTTGCCTTTACGCACTCTTTGGCTTCATCAAGCCAGTGCGCGGCTACTGCTGCACCAACAGTGAAGTAATTTTTGTAGGCCTCCTTTAATGTCTTCATATAATGTTCCTTTCTGAGCCGTTTTTCGGCTGCTTTTATTATTTTTTGGGTACAAGCTTCTCCTTACCGCCCATATACGGTCTTAAAACTACAGGGATATTAACGCTTCCGTCGGCGTTCAGGTTGTTTTCCAAGAACGCAATAAGCATTCTCGGCGGTGCAACAACGGTGTTGTTAAGAGTATGAGCAAGATATTTGCCGTTTTCGCCGTTTACTCTTATCTTCAAACGTCTTGCCTGAGCGTCGCCGAGGTTCGAGCAGGAGCCGACCTCGAAATACTTCTTCTGTCTTGGGCTCCAGGCCTCAACATCAAGCGATTTTACCTTTAAATCTGCCAAATCGCCCGAGCAGCATTCCAAGGTTCTTACCGGAACATCAAGCGAACGGAACAAATCAACTGTATTCTTCCAGAGCTTATCGAACCACATCATGGAATCCTCAGGCTTGCAGACTACTATCATCTCCTGCTTTTCAAACTGGTGAATGCGGTATACTCCCCTTTCCTCCAAGCCGTGGGCGCCCTTTTCCTTTCTGAAGCAGGGCGAATAGCTGGTCAATGTGATTGGCAGCTCGGCTTCGGGAACAATCTGGTCTATAAACTTGCCTATCATCGAATGCTCGCTGGTGCCGATAAGATAAAGGTCTTCGCCCTCAATCTTATACATCATGGCGTCCATCTCGGCAAAGCTCATAACGCCTGTTACAACATTGGAACGAATCATGAAGGGCGGAACGCAGTAGGTAAAGCCCCTATCTATCATAAAATCTCTTGCATATGCGATGACTGCCGAGTGCAGACGGGCAATATCGCCCATAAGGTAATAGAATCCGTTGCCGGCAACGCGGCGGGCGCTGTCTAAATCTATGCCGTTGAAGCGCTCCATTATTTCCGTGTGATAAGGGATCTCAAAATCGGGCACAGCCGGCTCGCCAAAGCGCTCTATTTCAACGTTTTCGGAATCGTCCCTGCCAATCGGAACGCTTTTGTCGATGATGTTGGGTATAACCATCATAATCTTGGTGACCTTTTCGGAAAGCTCGGCTTCAATCCTTTCAAGCTCGGCAAGGCGCTCTGCGGCGTCTGTTACCTGCTTTTTTACCTTTTCTGCCTCTTCCTTCTCGCCCTTTGCCATTAAGCCGCCTATCTGCTTTGACAAGCGGTTGCGGTCGGCTCTGAGCTTGTCCGCTTCGGTTATGGCTGCGCGGTAGTCGCTATCCAGCTTGATTACCTCGTCAACCAGCGGCAGCTTTTCATCCTGAAACTTATTTTTGATGTTCTGCTTAACAATGTCGGGGTTTTCTCTTAAAAATTTAATGTCTATCATTTTGATCTTCCTCTTTTAATAGTATATTTATATTTGATGTTCCACGTGGAACGTTTTAGCCGTTCAGCTTTGCTAAAAGATTTGCGATTGCCGCAAGGTCATCGTTCGAGTAAAACTCGATTTCAAGCTTGCCCTTGCCGTTTTTACCGTTTACAGTCACCTTTCTGCCTGTTGTCTCAGCCAGCGAAAGCTCTATTTCCTTCAAGTAAACGTCCTTTTTAGGGGCAATTCTGGGCTTTTTCGGCGATAACTCGGTTTTTACAAGCTCTTCAAGGTTTCGCACCGTCAGCAAATCGCGTTTTACCTTCTGTGCAAGCTCTGCACGCTTTGCGGAATCCTCAACACCCGCTAAAATCTTGGCGTGACCGATGGATATTTCACCGTCCCTCACCATTTTCAGAGTTATATCGTCAAGCCCGAGTATTCTCAATGAATTTGCAACCGCCGGGCGGGATTTTCCCACTATCCTTGCAACCTGCTCCTGAGTGTATCCGTAGGTATCCATAAGCTCCTTATATCCCAAAGCCTCTTCAACAGGATTAAGGTTTTCACGCTGAAGATTCTCTACAAGCGCCAGCTCCATGGTCTGCTGGTCTGTAAGCTTGCGAATGAATACCGGAACCTCTTCCAAGCCTGCCATACGTGCGGCGCGCCACCGTCTCTCCCCCGCAACTATCTGATAGCCGCCTTGCTCCATCGGGCGGACAAGAAGGGGCTGCAAAACGCCATGCTGCTTTATTGATTCCGCCAAGGTCGACAGCGCCTCATCGTCAAAATCGGTTCTGGGCTGCTCCTTGTTGGGGTATATTTCGGTAAGCCGGAGGGTCTTGTGCGGCTTTTCCTCTGAATCGTTTTCAGTGAACAAAGCGTCCATTCCCATGCCCAAGCTTTTTGATCGTGCCATATCTCACCATTCCTTTACATATGTACATATGCAAATGCATAATGCGTTCGCCTAATGCATTCGCATAATACAAATAAACAAAAACTATTTTTTGCTGCGTTGCCTTATGCGTGATAAAAATTCGCTGCAAAAAGTTTCGTAAGCCTCGCATCCGCGTGATGATCGGTCGTAATACATTATCGGCTTGCCGTGGCTCGGTGCTTCCGAAAGCGCTACGTTCCGCGGTATGACCGTTTTATATACTTCCTTCGCGAAATACTTGTTTACCTCGTTCACCACCTGCGCTGTAAGGTTATATCTTCCTACATACATGGTAAACAATATTCCCTCGATATACATATTCGGATTGTATCCGTCCTTTATCCTCTTGATAGTATCGGTGAGCTGCACAAGACCTTCGAGCGAATAGAATTCGCACTGAATTGGTATCATAACAGAATCACACGCCACAAGAGCGTTAAGGGTTATAAGACTAAGCGAAGGCGGAGTATCTATAAGAATAAAATCGAACATATCCTTTACAGCCAAAAGCTGCATTTTAAGCCGCATAAGCCTGTTGTCTACCGAGGCAAGCTCGATTTCCGCACCGGCAAGCTTCTGAGCCGATGATATCAGCGAAACGCCCTTGAAAGCCGTTGGCACGACTGCATCCGCCGCACGGCATGCACCTATAAGGACCTCGTAAACGGTGTTGACTATGCTTCTTTTGCGCACACCTAAGCCGGTGGTGGTGTT
Source organism: uncultured Ruminococcus sp. (assembly GCA_937942105.1). Lineage (GTDB taxonomy): Bacteria > Bacillota > Clostridia > Oscillospirales > Ruminococcaceae > Faeciplasma. The sequence continues at coordinate 13,589 of CALDFS010000094.1, forward strand.
TCCCTGAGCATCTATATCAACGACAAGCACTTTTTTACCCTTTCCGCCAAGTGCAGCCGCAAGATTAACAACGGTCGTAGATTTTCCAACGCCGCCCTTCTGATTTGAAACGGCGATTATTTTTCCCATATGCGTCCCCCTTTCGTGTATTTCAGGCAGTATCGCAGGCTTTCTTTGCGATACTGCCTATTAAATATAAGTATAACACAAAAAGCGGAGTTTGCAACTGTTTTTTCGACTATTTGTGAAAATTTATCAGATTGTTCACAAATGGAGCCAATGTTCCACGTGGAACATGATATAATCACGAAGCCGCCCGGCAAGGACGGCTTACTTATATTCCTAATAATATGAAATAATAGCTTATTATTACTTTTTAAGCGGTATTCTAATGTGATAATCAAGATAATCCTCAGACTGCTTTTTATCGACATTGACATTCACGCCGGCAATCTGCATTGTCTCCACAGCTTTATTGACGGTATTCATAAACAGCCGCAGATCCTTGAACACTGCCGAACCTTTTCTGATTCTTTCCTTGTACTTTTCATACTCTATCATCGAATCGATAAGGGCTTCAGTTTTTTCAACGTTGAGCTTGTTCTTGATTATCTTTGCAAGGGCTTCCTCCCTCTTTTCGGGGGAATCAAGCTTCAAAAGGGCGCGCGCGTGGCGCTCTGAAAGGTTATGCTCGCCGATAATACTTCTTTCGCGGGCGGAAAGCTTTAAAAGACGGAGCTTGTTGGCAAGGGTAGACTGCGCATATCCAAGCCGGACGGCGGCATCCTCCTGAGTCATGCCATAAAGGTCTATAAGGCGGGATATTGCATCCGCCTCCTCAAAGAACCCAAGGTCGGAGCGCTGAATGTTCTCCACAAGCGACATCAGGGCAGAATTCCGGTCGGTGGCTTCGGTCACAATGCAGGGAACGGATTCAAGCCCCGCAAGCATCGCTGCACGAAGCCGCCTTTCCCCTGCTATAAGCTCGTATTTGGTGCCACTCTCCCTCACCAAAAGCGGTTGAAGAATGCCGTCAGATTTAATGCTGGCAGCAAGGGTAAGAAGCTCGCCCTGGTCGAAGCTTTTTCTGGGCTGATAGGGATTAGGCGCAATCTCCTCGCAGGGGATGTCTATTATTCTGCGGGGAGGCTTGTCCTTTTTGGGGGATAAAAATTTCGGAGTATAAAGCTTTGGCATATTAAACGTCCTTTCCGGTGATATACATTTTATAATGAATACATGATAGCACATTATTACATATATTTCCATATAAAAATATCGCAATACTCACCATAATCATCCCGAAAAAAACAAAAACCGCCCGAAAAGAGCGGTTTTCTGCATATTATTATAAGGTATGCGGTCGAAATCGGGCGAAAACTAAAGCGGTTTTTTCTCCATTTTTGCCTTTGTTCTCGGATATGCCGGCGGGGTGGGCTTTATCTTTTTTATGATGACAGCCGTTCTGCCGTCGCCGGATGGAAGACTGTACTCAACCGTTTTTGCAATTTGCCCGCCCATCGTTTTTATAGCCGTGTATGCAAGGCGTATTTCCTCAGAGCAGTCCCTGCCCTTCAAGGCAATAAACACTCCCCCTACCTTCACAAAAGGAAGGCAGTATTCGCTTAAAACGCTCAGCCTTGCAACAGCGCGCGCGGCTGCGATATCAAAGCTCTCTCGCAGGTCAAGTCTGCCAAGCTCCTCAGCTCTGCCGTGGATGGTTTTTGCGGTTACTCCGATTGCAGAGCAGGCAGTCTCTAAAAAATTGATCCTTTTTTGAAGACTGTCCACAAGGGTCAGATCAATATCCGGGCGGAGAATTTTCAAAGGTATGCCGGGAAAGCCGGCGCCGGTTCCGATATCCGCAACAGACGCGCCGCGCGGAATATCAACATCAACAAAGGGCAGGCAGGAATCAAGAAAATGCTTTTCCTCGATTTCTTCCGGTTCTGTTATGGCGGTTAGGTTGATTTTTTGATTCCATTCCACCAAAATGGAAGCGTATTTTTGAAACTGCTCCGCCTGTTCTTCCGAAATCGTGATATTCTGAGAGGAAAACAGACTAGTAAGCCTTGCCTTGTCGATACCGATATTGAAAGAATCGTTCAACTACTCTTCCCTCCTCTTCAAATCAAGCCATATAAGCAGCACCGAAATATCCGCCGGGTTGACGCCGGATATTCTTGAAGCCTGCCCGATATTCGCCGGGCGGATTTTTGCAAGCTTTTCGGCAGCTTCGAGCCGAAGACCCTTTATTGCGGAATAATCGATATCTTCGGGAATCAGTTTTGCTTCAAGCTTTCTCATAGCCTCTACCTGCTCGAGCTGAAGCTTTATATAGCCCTCGTACTTGATTCTAAGCTCCACCTGTTCCGTTACCTCGGGTTCAAGTGCCGGACGGTTAGAATCTATACATCCAAGACCCTCATAGCTGACCTGCGGGCGCTTCAAAAGCTTTGCAAGAGTCATACCGTTGGTTATGCCCTCGGTCCCGCAGGATGCAAGATAGTCGTTAAGGGTCTGAGACGGTCCGACATGGGTATCCTCCAGCCGTTTTACCTCGGCAGCTATATCCGACTCCTTTTTAAGAAGGCGCCTGTATCTCTCCTCGGAAATCAGACCAACCTTGTAGCCGATGGGGGTCAGGCGCTCGTCGGCGTTGTCCTCCCTAAGTAAAAGACGGTATTCGCTCCGCGAGGTCATCATGCGGTAAGGGTCCATAACACCCTTGGTAACAAGGTCGTCAATAAGCGTTCCTATGTAGGAAGAGGCACGGTCTAAAACTATCTCTTCCCTGCCCTGAATTTTCAGCGCGGCGTTGATTCCGGCGATAAGACCCTGAGCGGCAGCCTCTTCATAACCTGAGGTTCCGTTAAACTGCCCGGCGCCGTAAAGCCCCGGAACTTTTTTGAATTCAAGGGTTGGTTTCAGCTCCAGCGAGTCGCAGCAATCGTATTCAATGGCGTATGCGTTGCGCATGATCTCAACGTGTTCCAAGCCCTTTATTGTGCGAAGAAATTTTAACTGAACATCCTCGGGCAGAGAGCTTGACATTCCCTGCAAATAGTACTCATCGGTATCAAGACCCATTGGTTCGATGAAAAGCTGGTGGCGGGGCTTATCCGAAAACCTAACCACCTTGTCCTCGATTGAAGGACAGTATCGCGGACCTACGCCCTCAATCCTTCCTGAGTAAAGCGGCGAGCGGTCAAGGTTATCAAGAATGATTCTGTGCGTTTCGGCATTGGTATAGCTGATGTAACATGATACCTTATTTTCCAGCTCGCCTTTTGTTTCAAATGAGAAAGGGATGATTTTTTCATCGCCGTCCTGCCTCTCAAGCTGCGAAAAATCTATGCTTCTTTTGTGCACTCTTGCAGGCGTACCCGTCTTGAACCGGCGGATGGTTACACCCAGATCCCGCAGTGAATCCGAAAGTCCCTTTGCGGGAAGCGTGGCGTCCGGTCCTGATTCATATGAAACCTCGCCGACGTGTATTACGCCGCTGAGATATGTTCCGGTTGAAATTATTACCGCGCGGCAGGAATATTTTGTGCCAAGCTTAGTCTGAACGCCGCAGACATTTCCGGAATCGTCAGTTAAAATTTTGACTACCTCTGCCTGCTTGATATCTAAGTTTGGTTCAGCCTCTAAAACCTTCTTCATATAGGTGTGATACTTCACCCTGTCCGACTGAACGCGCAAACTGTGCACCGCAGGTCCCTTGCCAAGATTTAACACGCGCGACTGCAAAAAGGTAGCGTCAGCAGCCTTGCCCATCTCACCGCCCAGTGCGTCGATTTCACGGACAAGGTGCCCCTTTGCCGTTCCGCCGATGGATGGATTGCAGGGCATATTGGCAATTGCATCCAAAGTAATCGTAAAGATTGCCGCCTTTACACCCAATCGAGCCGCCGCGAGCGCTGCTTCTACCCCGGCATGCCCCGCGCCGATAACAACAACGTCATATCTGCCTAAATAATCCATAAACACGCTCCCTTATGATATACTAAAAGTAATTTTATTATAAAATATATCAAAAAGTAATCACATACTTATATACAAAATGTAATATATAATATCAAATTTACTAAGTGTATCTTATTTTCCGACGCAGAATCGACTGAAAACATCATTGACAACAGCTTCGGTCGCCTTCTCACCGGTCAGTGTAAGAAGGCTGTTGGCAGCTTCCTCTATATAAATAGTAACGCCGTCGAGGGTGATTCCGGCTTCTATTGCCTGCTTGGCTCTGTCAAGGTATTCGCCTGCACGCTCACAGAGGGCGCGCTGGCGTTCGTTGGCAAATATCGCTCCACCGTCGGAATATCCTCCAAGCTTAAATAGCTCGTTTATCATTTCGGCGATTTTTTCGATTCCTTCGCCGGTATTTGCTGATACAAATAGTATATTATCACTGCAAATATACTCTAAGTCGATTTTTTGAGGCAAATCAGACTTATTGACAACCACTATATGCCTGCGATTTTCGAGCGATTTCAGAATTTCGCGGTCGCTGCTGTCAAGCTCCTGTGAACCGTCTATGACCGCTATTATCAGCTCTGCTTCATCGAGCTTGTGTATGGCGCGCGCGACGCCTATTGATTCAACTGCGTCAACAGTTTCACGAATCCCGGCAGTATCTGAAAGCCGAAGCTTTATGTTCCCCAGTCTTACAGACTCTTCAACAACGTCACGCGTGGTGCCCATAGTATCGGTCACTATACTTCGCTCATAGCCTAAAAGAGCGTTCATCAGGGTTGACTTTCCAACGTTCGGCTTGCCGACAATTGCCGTGTCTATACCCGCGCGCAGGATTCTTCCGGTATCATAATCGTTTAAAATCTGGCTAATTACCCTCTGTGAATCTGATATGACCTTTTCGATGCTTCCGAAGTCGGTTTCGGGAACATCCTCATCAGGATAGTCGCACCATGCGGCGAGCGAGCCAAGAGCTGAAACAAGCTTATCCGACACCGACTTTATCCTTTGGTAAAGTCTTCCCTCTCTCATCAGGCGGGCGCTTTTAAGGGCAGCGTCTCCCTCGGCGGATATAATATCCATCACCGACTCTGCCTGGGTAAGTCCGATTTTGCCATTCAAAAAAGCAAGCTTTGTGAACTCACCCGGTCCCGCAGGGGTTGCACCTTTTTCCAGCAGAAGCCTTAAAATCTGCTTGGCTAAATACACACCGCCGTGGCAGGATATCTCCACCGTGTCAAGCCCGGTATAGCTCTTAGGGGCACGGAATACGGTCAGAACGACATCATCAAGTGTCTCTCCATCGCGGACAATTCTGCCATATGAGCAGGTGTGCCCTGCCATCTTTGAAGGCGAGATTTTATCAAATGGTGCAAAAATGCAATCTGCAATTTCAAAGGATCTTTCGCCGGTCATTCTTATAACTGCCAGTCCCCCGGCTTCTAATGGGGTTGATATTGCTGCTATTGTTGACATAGTATCACCTTATAAAAGGGCGGTCTCCATAATGGGAAACCGCCGCTTTTGATTAAAATTCAATCTTGGAATAAAGACCTGAGCCAAGCTCATCCTCGGGCTTGGGCTTCTTATAATCCTTTTCAAAAGATGAGGATATATCAAGGCTTCTTGCCTTGAAGTCGCGGCGCTTTCTGTCTCCCCTGCCGCGTCTGTCACCCTGTCTGCGATCTCTGTCACCGGAATTTCTGGGGGTGTAAGGACGCTTTTCGGTGGAGGAAATAAGAACCTTTCTGTAAGGGTCCTCTCCGACCGAGCGCGAAGTGCATCCCTCAACCTCGGCAACAGCCGCATGGATGATTCTTCTTTCGTAGGGGTTCATGGGTTCGAGCGCTACCGTTCTTCCGGTGCGCTTTGCCTTGGCAGCCATCTTTCTTGCAAGCTCTTCAAGCTGAACCTTTCTTCTTGCTCTGAAGCCGTCGCAATCGAGCGATATCCTGTAATAGTCCTTATCGTGCTTGTTGCAGGCAAGCGATGCCAAATACTGCAAAGCATCGATAGTCTCACCGCGTCTGCCGATGATACCGTCTACGCCGTCACCTGCAAGGTCTAAGCAGGAGCCGCCCTCGATATCACTGACGGTGATTTCAGGCTTATTAAAGCCCATGGCAACCATTACATTCTGAACATACTCCGCCGCGATTTCAGCCTTGGTCTGTTCGTACTCAGCTTCAACGCGCGCTTCACCCTTCATTCCGAAAAGACCCTTTTTAGGCTCCTCCAGAACAGTAAAGCTGATTCTTTCTTCCGGCACACCATATGCCGCAACGGCTTTTTCCATGGCTTCCGCTACCGTTTTCGCAGTAAATTGTTCTTTCATTTTCTTCTCTCCTTTTTATCAAACAGGAGCTGCTTGAGGTTTGTGTGGTTAATGCAGCCTCCCGCTGTTATACTATTTACTTTTTACCGTCTTCATCCGGCTTGTTGACCGGCTCATTATCGCCGTACTTTTCAGCATAACGCCTTCTTGCTTCATTCAAAGCGTTTCTTTCGGCTTCCTTCTTCTGAGCGCGGCTGAGCTTGATTTCCTCGGTTTCAGCCTCTTCAATATATTTCTCTCCTGCCGACTTCTGACCGGCAAGCTGAGCCTTCTGCTGCTCCAAAGCCATCTGATAAAGCGACGGCTTCTTTCTTGCCTTCTTGGACTGCTTGGCAAGAATCTTATCAACTCTTGCGGGGGTATAGTAAAGATTGAGCAATACCATCTGAATAAGTGCCAATACGCTTGAGAATATCCAATAGATACCGATACCTGCCGGGAAGCTGAATGCAATTATAAAGGAGAAAATCGGCATACCGTAAAGCATGATATTCATAGACTTGTTCATGTTTGCCGCGCCGCCGCTGTTCTTCTTGCTGTAGTACTGTGAAAGCACTGTTACTGCCAGCTGGGATATCAGCGAGATTATAGGAATCAGTACAAGGATAGAATTCCAGCTCGGATAATCGCCCAGATAGACACCCAGGAAGGTATAATCAAGGTCGTTACAGAGCTTGGTTACCTCGGCATCAAATATATCGGGATAATCTTTGGCGACCGATATTACCAAAAGCTGAGTGCGCGAGCTTGCGCCGCCGGCTACGAATCTTTGCGATACCTTTGAAGTATCGGTAAAGTACTCATCCATTCCGGGGTGAGCAATCAGTATCTCTGAAAGCTCCTTCAGCTTATCATCCTCATACTTTGCAAGAGGTGATTTTTCCTGAGACTTTATTTCAAGCAGGACATCATAAATATCCCTGCCCTGCGCTGTAAGCGAGCTTACGGTATGCTTTTCATTACTTTCTTCTGCTGAAGATACCACTGCCGCGCTTCCTTCGCCCACCTCAACCGGGCTGTAGCTTTTTATAGAGGAGCTGACGTTATAGATATCGTAAACAGTGTTCTGGGCGGCTGTAAGCTTGTCCTTTGAAACATTTCCTATGTAGGAAAGCGGAGCGTAAACAACCTCGATTACCGCAAACAGCAGAACAAAGGTTATAACCATCGGCAGGCAGCTTCCCATGGGATTGATGTTTTCCTGATTGTAAAGCTCCATAGTGGCTTCGTTCAGCTTTTCGCGATTGTCGCCATACTTCTTTTTCAGCTGTTCAAGCTTTGGATTCAGCTTTGCCATTCTTGCGGTTGAAAGCTGCTGTTTCATGGATGACGGCAGCATTATAAGCTTTATGATTAAGGTAAACAGTAAAAGTGCCCATCCATAGTTATGCACAAGCTCATAGCAAAGCCACAAAACCTTACCGAACGGCCACGCAATTATTCCCCACATATTATTTAATTCCTTTCAGCGTTATCTTTTTTCTTTTTTTCTGATTTAAGGGTATAAAGATGAAATTTTTCCGGCACATAGTCAACTCCGCCGCGGCTGTAGGGGTTACAGCGAAGAATCCTCCACGCGGCGAGTATCAAGCCCTTTAATGCGCCGTGCTTTCTGACGGCTTCAAGAGCGTATTCCGAGCAGGTGGGGTAATACCGGCAGCAGGGCTTTTTCAGCGGCGATATATATTTCTGATACGCTCTTATAATAAATTCAGCAACCCTTTTCAACTTTTTTCAACATTTCCTTTGAAAGCCTTGATTTAATAAAGGCTTCTATATCGGTGGATTTTTTATCCTTTATTCCTTCCCGCGCAACGATGACTATATCATATCCTGTGGGAAGCATATCCTCGCAAATCCTATAGGCGCTTCTGATGATTCTTTTTGCGCGGTTCCTTGTCACCGCGTTTCCGAGCTTTTTGCCGGCAGTTATTCCGAATCTGTTCATGTTTAAACGGTTAGGAAGATAATATGCCGCAACCTCACGGCAGGTGCAGTACCTGCCTTTTTTATACAGTCTTAAAAATACCTTTTTATCCTTTAATATTTCGGTATACAGCATATTTTCAGGGGATAAATCAATTCCCCGCCCTTCCTTAATTTTGTTGTCTGTTAAAAATAAGGGACCACAATTTATTTCCTTGTGGTCCATTAATTTTAGTAAGTGAGCCTTGCTCTGCCCTTAGCACGTCTGCGGGCCAAAACCTTACGACCATTCTTGGTTGCCATTCTTTTGAAGAATCCATGCTCTTTCTTTCTGTGAATCTTCTTAGGCTGATATGTTCTCTTAATCTGCATTTTTAAGCCTCCTCGTATAATAGTAATAGTGAGTCATATTTCAACCAACAAAAAGCCCTCACAAAA